>NZ_JBTLNE010000014.1:0-65332 GCF_054457435.1 Halovulum sp. GXIMD14793
CCATTTGCAGCCGTTCTCGGCGACAAAGAGGATCGCATTAATCACGGTCAGGTTCGAAACCCGCACATTCCCGCGCTGAACCGGTAAGTAGGGGCAGATCAGCGCGTAGTGGCTTTCTGCTATCTCATTCATAACAGATACTTTGTACAAAACAGCACTATGCAATAGTGTTAACAGGCCCTAGGCAGTTCCAACCGGAAACAACGAGCAAGCCAAAGCCTCATTCGAACATATCTTCCTCGCCCTCTTCCTCGCCCTCTTCGCGCACCACACCGGGCGGCGGGCGGTTGTCGAGGAGGCCGCTGTCGCGCAGTTCTTTGACACCCGGAAGATCCCTGGCGCTTTCCAGACCGAAGTGATCAAGGAAGGTCGGGGTCACGACGAAGGTGGCGGGGCGACCTGGGGTCATGCGGCGGCGGCCCAGCTTGATCCATTCCAGTTCCAGCAGCAGGTCGATGGTCCCGCGGGATACGGATACACCGCGGATTTCCTCGATCTCGGCCCGCGTGACCGGCTGGTGATAGGCGATGATGGCCAGTGTTTCGATACCCGCCCGGCTTAGCTTTCGCGGCTCCACCGATTCCTTGTGCATCAGGAACCCCAGATCGGGTGCTGTGCGAAAGGCAAAGGCATCGCCAATTTTCAACAGGGTCACCCCCCGCCCTTCGTAGCGGCGTCTCAGATGATCCAGGGCCTCTGCCGGGGCACAACCATGGGGCATGCGGTCAGAAACCTGCTTAAGGCTTTGCGGTTTGTCGGCGGCAAACAGGATCGCTTCGACCATCCGTTCCTGTTCGGCCATTGGCGGGGCGTCGAACAGGGTGTCGAGATCTTGCTTATCCTCGGCCTCGGGCGCGTCGTCCTCAGCCATGCGCAGACCTTTGTCGCAGCGAGATTGGTGCGAAGGTCTCGCTTTGGCGGATTTCCAGCTTGCCCGCCTTCACCAGTTCCAGCGAGGCCGCAAAGGTCGCCGCCAGCGCCGAACGGCGCTTTTTCGGGTCCAGACGCCAGCCCTCGGGCAGAAAAATCTCAAGCTCAGACCATTCAATGGCATGGCCGATTAGACCTTTCATCCGCTCCAGCGCTTGCTCCATGCTATAGACCGGGCCGCGTTTCATATGCAGCGGCTGGAAGTCGTCGCGGGTTTTGATCCGCGCATAGGCCTGCATCAGTTCCAGGATATTGGCCTGATATTCGACCTTGCGTTTGGTGGTGATGCCCTGAGGTTCACCACGGGCGAAGAAATCACGGCCCAACTGATCACGGGCCATCAGCTGCGCGGAAACCCGGCGCATCGCCTCCAATCGCTCCAACTGGAACGCCAGATGCGCGGCCAATTCCTCGCCCGATGGCCCCTCGGCCTCGGGATCGGGGGGCAGCAGCAGGCGGGATTTGAGAAAGGCCAGCCAGGCCGCCATCACCAGATAGTCGGCGGCAAGTTCGATGCGCAGCTTCTTCGCCGTTTCCACAAAGCTCAGATACTGCTCGGCCAGTGCCAGAACCGAGATTTTGCGTAGATCCACTTTCTGGGTCCGCGCCATGGTCAGCAGAAGATCAAGCGGCCCCTCATACCCATCGACATCCACGACAAGCGCCTCTGCCACGATACGGTCTGCGGTGTCTGTCTGCTCTATGAAGTGATCATCGGGCATTTACCTGCTCCTGCTTTGGCCCCAATCGTGCCAATTGCGCCAGCGCATCGGGGATGTTGATCGGTTTTGCCTCGGGTCTGGCCGCAAGCGCGGCCTCCGCTCTGTCGGCGGCTTTTCCGGCCAGGTCCGGCGTGGCAGAGGCAACCTCTTCCATCTCTTGCCGGTGGCCATTGCAATGCAGCATCAGGTCACAGCCTGCCTGCAGGGATTGTTTAACGCGGGCGCTAAATGGCCCGCTGAGCGCGTGCATCGACAAATCATCGGTCATCAACAGCCCGTCAAAGCCGATGCGACGGCGGATGATGTCGATCATGCGGGGCGACAGGGTCGCGCAATTCTCAGGATCTATATGCGTATAGATGACATGGGCCGTCATCGCCATCGGCAGGTCGGACAGGCCCGCAAAGGCGGCAAAGTCGGTCGCGGCCAGAACCTCGGCACTTTCTTCGACGACCGGCAATTCGGCATGGCTGTCCTGACGCGGGCGACCATGTCCGGGAATATGCTTGAGGACCGGCAGCACGCCACCATCGCCCAGACCATCAGCCACCGCCCGCGCGACGGCTACCACCTGATCAGCCTCGCGCCCGTAGCAGCGGTTCCGCAGGATCGGGTGCGTGTGCGGCTGCGCGATATCGGCCATCGGTGCACAATTGACGTCAATGCCCAGATCTCGCAACTCTGCCGCGATTACGTGATAGCGCAACCGCATGGCAGCAACCCGCGTATCCAGATCCGGAAATCCATCCAGAAAATCCAGTGGTGCGGGCCATTCCGTCCAGTCTGGCGCACGCAAACGCGCGACACGCCCCCCCTCCTGATCAATCAGGATCGGCGCATCACGCCCAACCGCATCCCTTAGATCGGCCGTCAAACGGCGGATCTGATCGGGCGTTTCAAGGTTGCGGGCAAAAAGGATAAACCCCCAAGGGTCAGCTTCGGCCAGAAAGGCGCGTTCGCTCTGATCCAGAACCGGGCCTGCACACCCGAATATAACCGCCCGCGCCATAGCTCAGCGCACCGTCACAGGGATGCATTCCACCCCGCGCGCCTTGAGCGCTTCGCACATCGCGTTTTGCTGCGCGGCTTCGTCAAAGCCAAGGACGCGCAAACGGAAGAATGTGCGGTTATTCGATTCGGCCTTCTGAATATAGTTGCTGTGCCCACCCAGCAGGTCGGCGTGATTGCTCTGTAGCCGCTGCCATTGCGAGGTGGCATCGCCCGGGCTGTCAAACGCCCCGATCTGCACAGTGCGGGTGCCAGCAGGAACCTGCGTTTCCGTAAATGGTGTCGGTGCCGGGGCGTCGGAGGTTGCATTATTGCCCGGGCTTGGTGCGGGCGCGGCCGCCGCCAGATTTGCCGGACGTGGGATCGGGCGGTCTGAGGCACGGGGTGGACCGCCAGGAACGTCACCGCCGGGAACCACCGGCACCGCTTCGCTTTCCGCCGCAACACCTTCGGCAGCCTCAGTCGTAGCCGTGTCCGCATCAATTGCCGCAACGGTGGTTTCACCTTCCTCCTCGATGGGAGGTAGATTCCCGGCGGCCAAGTCTTCCTCGGCAAGGGTATCCGGGCCCGGCGCCAGTTCTGCAGCATCCGGTGTGCCCGCTTCGCCGCCAGCCAGAATTTCATTGACTTCAAGGCCCTGATGCTCAGCGATAAGGCCGCCGGGGTTCTCTGGCGCAACGCGGGCCGGATCGGTCATGGCCCGGATGACAGGGACCGCCTGCGCATCGCGCGTGCCCAGGCGATACGCCCATATAATCAGCGAGACCACAAGCAACAGCGACAGCGCAGCGCCCCCCCATTTGGTGGCCGCACCAACCGCCCCGCCGAAGCCGGGTCCTTTAGAATCGCCCCTTAACGTATCCTGCATCTGGTCAAAGCCTCTTTAGACGAACACCATATAATGTGTCAGCCCCCGCTCCAACCCCGAAATATTCTTTGGCTTCTGCCGTTTTACATTTCTTCTTTCGGAGTCACGCCCAGAATACCAAGACCAGCCGCAATCACAACCGAAACGGCACGGATCAGGGCCAGACGCGCGGCAGAAAGATCCGGCGCGTCCTCGCGGATAAAGCGCATGTCGGGGTCTTCCTTGCCCAGATTCTGATAGGCATGATAAGCGCTGGCGAGGTCGTAAAGGTAGAATGCCACCCGATGCGGTTCATGCGCCTTGGCCGCCCCTTCGACCAGACGCGGCCACTCGGCAAGCTTTTTCATCATTCCCTGCTCTGCACCATGGCTCAGCAGGGAAAGATCCGCTGGCCCTTCCGCCAGACCCCCAGCCTTACGCTGGGCCGAGCAGATCCGGGCATGCGCGTATTGCACATACCAGACGGGATTGTCCTTTGACTGCTCGGTCGCCTTGGCGAAATCGAAATCCAGCGGCGCGTCATTCTTGCGCATCAGCATGGTGAACCGGGCCACATCCGCGCCCACCTCATCCACCACATCGCGCAAGGTGACAAAGGTGCCCGCCCGTTTGGACATCTTGAACGGCTCGCCATTCTTGAACAGGCGCACAAGCTGGATCAGCTTGATATCCAGCGGCACCTTGCCGTCCGACAGGGCCGACACCGCCGCTTTCATCCGTTTGACATAACCGCCGTGATCCGCGCCAAAGACGTCAATCAACTGGGTGAAGCCGCGCTGCACCTTGTCATAGTGATAGGCGATATCCGGCGCGAAATAGGTCCAGGAGCCGTCAGATTTCTTGATTGGCCGATCCACGTCATCGCCATGCTTGGTGGAGCGGAACAGGGTCTGCTCCCGCGGTTCCCAATCCTCAGGCACCTTGCCTTTCGGCGGCTCAAGAATGCCGTCATAGATCAGACCCTTGTCGTCCAGATCGGAAATCGCGGCCTCGATCCGGCCTGTGCCATAAAGCGCTTTTTCCGAGAAAAAGACATCCATCTCGACGCCGAGGCTAGCCAGATCGCCCCGGATCAGGTCCATCATCGCCTCGGTCGCGTATTCGCGCAGTTCAGCCAGCCAGCCCTGCTCGCCCATCTCGACGAACTTGTCGCCGACCTTGTCTTTCAGGGCCTGGCCCAGCGGCACCAGATAATCGCCGGGATAGGTGCCTTCGGGAAACTCCACGCTTTGACCATGCGCTTCAAGGTAGCGCAGGTAGACGGAGCGGGCCAACACATCAACCTGCGCGCCGCCATCATTGATGTAGTATTCCCGCGTCACGTCATAGCCAGCAAACAGCAGCAGACTGGCCAACGCATCGCCAAAGACAGCGCCGCGCGCATGGCCGACATGCATAGGACCAGTCGGGTTGGCCGAGACATATTCCACATTGACCTTCTCACCCGCGCCTTGCGTGGACCGACCGAAATCCGTGGCATCTGTCAGGACCGAACGGACCACGCCCTGCCAGATGCCATCGCTTAACCGCAGGTTCAAAAAACCCGGCCCGGCCACATCGGCACTGGCAATCTGCGGTTCCGCCTGCAGCTTTGCCGCCAGCGCCTCGGCCAGATCGCGCGGCTTGGCACCCGCAGCCTTGGCCAGCACCATGGCCGCATTGGTCGCCATATCCCCATGCGCCGCATCGCGCGGCGGCTCGACCGAAACAGCGTCAAATCGCAGATCGCCGGGCAAAACCCCCTCTGCGATCAGCGCCTCAAGGCTTTTCAGGACGAGCGTGTGGATATCGGCAAACAGGTTCATCGGTTCAGGTCTCTGTCAAATTCGCGTTCCGATACCATATGGCTTCTTGGCGAACCAGCGGTTATCTGTGCAGAGCTTTGGTTTACGGATAGCGATCACATGACAAACTTCCCCGCACCTTATCTTGATATCGACGGCAGACTTTTAAGGCTTGCCGCGATTTCTGGCGGCATCGGCGCGGCAAGCTATGCGTTCATAATGGCCGAAATGATGTACCCCGGCCTCTGGCTCACAGAGAGCGGGCGGATTTTTCAGATGATGCTCTTCGCAAAGAGTATAGCTTTTGCGATTTGCGCCGGCTGTCTTGCTTGTGTTGTTCTCAAGGCAACATGGAGAAGCGCGCCAAACTGGCTTGTTGTGGCTTTGGGCCTGATTACCACTGCGATATCAATCCAAGCGGCCCAAAGCCTGTTTGATACCTTGCTATCCGAGGGTTTCGTAGCCTCTGCCCTGGCCTGGACACCAGGGAAGCTGGCCCCCTGGCTGTGGGCAGGCATAGTGGTAGCATTTTTTCTGACCTCTTTATCGTTAAAGCGTTTCGGGATAAACCTGAGACAAAAGATTATCCTGAAACGCAGTGATAAGCCTATATGGTGTACGCGTTTCGATTTTAGGTGATGTCTCAAGGTAAACTCGAAACGCTTTAGTGGCACTTAACCGTGGCAGCCGCACGGGACAGTTTTTTCTGCTCGCGGGCATTTCAGGAATGATAAACCTTCAGCCCAAAATAGGCTTCGACCAGATATCGAACTATCTTTTTGATCTGGAGTACGCACGCGAGACTCTCGTCGGGGTGTCTATCGAGTTTCTGATAGCGTCTGAGGTTTTGCTGTCACTGGGCCTATGGGCGGCCGTTTCCCTTTTATCTCCGCCCAAGCTCCTTGCCTGGATCGGCGCCGTAGTGGTGCAGGTCCCAATCTATTTCCTAACATCGTACCATCTTTGGCTGGGTCTTGCCGGAAAGCCGCGTGGGTATGTTGACTATCCGCCGGTCTTCGCGCCCAACGCTTGGAAGATGTCCGTTGCCTACTTTGCACTTTGCGGCACTGTGATCGCATTTCTAAGCATTTTCTACATCTTCCGGGCGCGACCGGAGCGTACATTCGAATAGGCGTCAGCTTTTCTGCGTCGGGTCCATGATCTTGCGATGTTCCTGCAAGGCAAAGCGGTCGGTCATACCGGCAATGTAGTCTGAAATCACCCGCGCCGCGCCCTCGCCTTCGCCCGCATAGTTCGCTTCTTTCCGCCATTGGTCGGGCAGAAGGCCGGTGTCTTCCATGAGCACATTGAACAGATCGGTCACGACGATCCCTGCCTTGCGGCGCATCCGGCGCACCTGCCAATGGCGATACATATTGTCAAAAAAGAACTTGCGGATGACGTTCAGTTCCTCCTCCAGCGGACGGGAAAAGCGGATTACGGACATATCCAGGGCGCGGATGTCATGCGGTGATTTAGGTGCGACACGACCCAGAATCTGTGCGGATTCGCGCAAGACATCCTCGACCATCACGCCAAAGACCCGGCGCAACGCTTCGTGCTGGCGGCGGGCTGGAGCAAGGTCTGGGTACAGGCGGTCCACGTCCTCGAACTGCGGACCGATGATCGGCAGATCCCGGATTTGCGCTTCGCTGAACAGCCCGGCGCGCAAGCCGTCCATCAGATCGTGGTTGTTATAGGCAATGTCGTCGGAAATCGCCGCGACCTGCGCCTCGGCACTGGCATAGGTGTTCAGCTCAAGGTCATGCCCGGCATTGTACGCCGCCAGCGCATAGGGGATGTCGCCGGTGACCGGGCCGTTATGTTTGGCGATGCCTTCCAGCGTTTCCCAGGTCAGGTTAAGCCCGTCAAACTCTGCATAGTGCCGCTCCAGCGAGGTCACGATTTTGATCGCTTGCGCATTGTGATCGAAGCCGCCCCAGGGGGCCATCACCTCGGCCAATGCGTCCTCGCCTGTATGGCCGAACGGTGTGTGGCCCAGATCATGGGCCAGCGCGACGGCTTCGGCCAGATCCTCGTTCAGGCGCAGGGTGCGGGCGATGGTGCGGGCGACCTGCGCCACCTCAATCGTGTGGGTCAGGCGAGTGCGGTAGTAATCACCCTCATGCTCGACAAACACCTGGGTCTTGTGTTTCAGCCGCCGAAAGGCAGAGGCGTGGATGATCCTGTCCCGGTCACGCTGATATTCTGTGCGGTGCTGCGACCCCGGTTCCGCCACCAATCGGCCACGGCACGCATTGGGATGGCTGGCATAGTCTGCAAGATCCATGACGGCTCCGAACTTGTTGCGGCGCGAAAGGCACCCTATATTGGCGGGGTGTAGCCCAATAATGCAGTTGCGAAAAGATGGACCTGTCCCTGCCCCCCAAAGTTACCGACCGCGCCTATGCGCAGTTGGCCCGCATTGCCGAGGACGCAGGCGCGGTTAAACACCTGCGCGTTGCGGTCGAGGGCGGCGGCTGTTCCGGGTTTCAGTATGAACTGACGCTAGAGGATACCCCGGCCGAGGATGATCTTGTGCTGCAACGTGACGGACAAGCGGTGCTGATTGATCCGGTATCGCTGCCCTTTCTGACCAATGCCGAGATTGATTTCACCGAGGAACTGATCGGAGCACGCTTCGTGGTCAACAACCCCAACGCCACCTCAAGCTGCGGCTGCGGCACCAGTTTTTCGATCTAGCAGCGCCTTGGGGTCCAGCATTTCGCGCCGGATTGCCGCCGCAAGCAGCGGGTCCAGCTTATCCGGGAAATCCGCCGGGTCCAGCCGCGTATAGCCAAGGCGTTCTGCGACAGCCCAGTCAATCCGCGCATTCAGCCGCGTCACCAGCGGAGCGGTCAGGCGGGCCTGCCAGCGTTTGTCCCGATAATAGGCCGCCAGGTCATCCGCACTAAGGCCTTCGCCCTTGGTATTGCGCCGTATCGGTTTCAGTCCTTGGTCCGGCAAGTGCAAGTGCGCCAGCGCGCGCTGCAGGCTGCCCGTGTTATCCTCGACAAAATCCTCAAACTTCAGAAAGGCGCAGCGCAGACCCAGCGCGTAGGCATCGTCTGCAAAGTTAAGATAGGAGCGCAGTTTCAATGACCACAGGTCCATGGGCGAGGCGACCAGCGCAGGCACACCTTCGCGCCGGTCGGTGATCCATGGACGATCGGCAAAAGCCTCCAACCCGTCCGAGGCCGGGCCTTTCATGTGGTGGGGCCGACGTGCCAAAGCCAGAAACCAGGAATAGGGATCGCGCAGCATGAACAGTGTTGAGACCCGCGCCTCAACCATCGCAGGGGTCAGCTTGGCACAGGCGTGTTTCCAGGGATCATCGGCGGTGATCCTGGTGTCGCGCAGCGCCTCAAGATACTGCTTGCGCCAGCCACCGGTAAAGCGCGCCTCAATCGCAGCCTCAAGCGAACCATCCGTGGCCGGTGCTGCGCCAAGGCGGCGGCGCAGGCCGTCCAGCCCTGCGAGCATGGCGTTCACCGCCCGTGTGCCGGTGTTCCGCTCACCAAAAACCTTGATCACATGCTTGTCCATCGCGCAAAGCATGACCTGCGATGTTTAACATTGGCTTAAGCCGGGCACGGGTGGTAGCAAAGGGTCGGATGACCGGGGACCTACGATGAAAATTGCCACCTTCAACATCAATGGCATCAAAGCGCGCCTGCCCGCGCTGATCGATTGGCTGCAGGAGGCAGACCCCGATGTCGCGCTGTTGCAGGAGATCAAGTCGGTCGACGAGGCCTTTCCCCGGGAGCCGCTGGAGGATCTGGGCTACACCGTCGAAACGCATGGGCAAAAGGGCTTCAACGGCGTTGCGATCCTATCAAAACTGCCGCTGGAGGATGTGACGCGCGGTCTGCCCGGCGATGACACTGATGAACAGGCGCGCTGGATCGAAGCAACGGTTATGGGCGAGGTCGCGGTGCGTATGTGCGGCCTGTACCTGCCCAATGGCAATCCGGCCCCCGGGGAGAAATTCGACTACAAGTTGCGATGGATGGAGCGGCTTTATGACCGCGCGCAAGCCCTGCTCGCGACCGAAGAAATCGCGCTTATGGCCGGGGATTACAACATCATCCCGCAGGCCGAGGATGCGGCACGTCCTGAGGTCTGGACCGAGGACGCGCTGTTTCGCCCCGAAAGCCGGGCCGCATTTCGCCGGATCGTCAATCTGGGCTTCACGGATGCCGTGCGAGCAACCAATGCCGCAGCCGAGACCTATTCATTCTGGGATTATCAGGCCGGTGCATGGCAAAGGAACAACGGAATACGCATCGATCATCTGCTGCTGTCCCCCCAAGCGGCGGATCGTCTGCAGGGATGTGGCATCGACAAGCAGATCCGTGACCGCGAGAAACCATCTGACCACGTACCTGTGTGGATTACACTCAACGCCTAAGGCAGCTTGTAGGGTGGGTTTAAACCCACCCTACCGCATTGCCTCGGTCGTATCCGTGCCATAAAGCCAGTCAAACCGCCTCAGCAACCCGCCCGGCAAAGCGGCGGCAACCCGTACCGCTAAATGTTTGGCTTGTCGCAGCCCCGGCCGTGCTGTGTGATAGATCCCCGCATTGCCTGCCGCTTGTCTTTGCACCTTTGTCGTCCTTGGCTTGCGCAGCGCTTCATAGAGCGCCAGGGCCTCGTTCAGAGGGGCTGCATCGCAACACACTGCAAGAACCCAGGCATCCTCGATCGCCATCGCAGCACCCTGCGCCAGAAACGGCAACATGGGGTGGCACGCATCCCCTAGCAGCACAACATTATCCCAATGCCAATGCGACAATGGGCGATGATCGAAGAGGCCCCAAAGGAACGTTTCCTCCAACCCGTCCAGCAAGGTCTCAACTTCTGTGCACCAGCCCGCGAAAGCGTTTCGGACATCATGGACCGACGCACTGGCCTGCCAACCCTCCTCGGTCCAGCAGCGACGTTCCTCTACCGCCACAACATTCCAAAGCATCCCACCGCGCAGAGGGTAGCTGACCAAATGTCGGTAAGGCCCCCAAAAGGCAGTCACCGCCTGTGGCAGCAGTCCCTCCGGCAACCGTTCAGCCGGAACCAACCCGCGCCACGCAACCTGTCCGGTGAATTTCGGCTCGGAAGCCCCAACCACGTAAGACCGCATCTTCGATTTCAGACCATCCGCCCCGACAATCATGTCGTAAGCACTCAAGTCCTGCGGCGTTGAAATTTCATTGTTCAGCGACAGGGTCACGCCGGCTTCACCCGCCGCCTTCAGCAAAATACCCAAAAGATCGGCCCGATGAACCTGCAAATAGGGCGCACCATAGCGGGCCTCAGCCACATCACCGAACGCGATACGGGCAATCTGCGCACCACTTAACCCATCACGGAAAAAACCGGCCAGTGGGCGGGTCGCGATCCGGCGCAACTCCGATCCAACACCGAGCGCATCAAGCACCTTGACCGCATTGGGGCCAAGCTGCAAACCGCCCCCAACCTCTTTAGCCTCAGGGGCTTGCTCAAATACAGATACAACAGCGCCATGACGCGCCAAAGCCAAGGCCGCAGCCGCACCGCCAACCCCTGCGCCCACCACGGCAATCCGCTGTCCGTTCAGCGGCATCCGGCACCCCAATCACGCAGGTGCCGGTCAATCTCAATCGTCGCGGTGAACCCGCTCACGCCGCTCATGCTGCTCCTGGGCCTCAAGGCTCAGTGTCGCGATTGGACGGGCATCCAACCGTTTCAGGCTGATCGGTTCCCCGGTCACTTCGCAATACCCGTAGCTTCCCTCGTCGATCCGGCGCAACGCCGCATCAATCTTGGAAACCACCTTACGCTCACGATCTCGGGTACGCAGTTCCAGGGCGCGATCAGTCTCTTCCGAAGCGCGATCCGCGAGGTCCGGAATATTACGCGTCCCTTCCTGCATGCCTTCGATTGTGTGGCGGCTTTCCTCAAGAATCGAATTTTTCCAGTCCAGAAGTTTCTGCCGGAAATACTCTAGCTGGCGCTCATTCATGAACGGCTCATCTTCAGCGGGTTTGTAGTCATCGCTGAAGTTGTTCTCTGCTTTCATTCGTGCACTACCCTTGGTCTGACCCAATGTCCGGTCCTTGCTCTGGCGTTTCCGACCCAGCCGTCCCGGCCCGGACCACCCCCCTCGTGGCGCCTGCTCTAATCCTTTTGTCTCGGGATGTCACGCGTTTCGTGATCATGTTTGTTTGATGTCCCCGGTTTTTCGCCCTATGGCTTAGCTGCGGACTACGCAGGCAAGAAAGGCAGCATTCAATGCAGTTTCAGGGTACCGAAAACTATGTCGCAACCGATGATCTGCGGGTGGCCGTCAATGCTGCGATCACGCTGCAGCGCCCTTTGTTGGTGAAAGGAGAGCCCGGAACCGGCAAGACGGAGCTGGCCAAGCAGGTCGCGGGCGCGCTGGACGTGCCGATTCTGGAATGGGCCGTCAAATCCACCACCCGCGCCCAACAGGGGCTTTATGAATACGACGCCGTCAGCCGCCTGCGTGACAGCCAGTTGGGCGATCCCAAAGTGGAGGATGTCAGCAACTACATCCGCAAGGGCAAGTTGTGGCAGGCGTTTGAGGCCGGTCAGCGAGTCGTGCTGCTGATTGATGAGATCGACAAGGCGGATATCGAGTTTCCCAATGACCTGCTTCAGGAACTCGATCGCATGGAATTTCATGTCTACGAGACCGGCGAAACCATCACCGCCAGGCACCGCCCCATCGTCATCATAACCTCAAACAACGAAAAAGAGCTGCCCGACGCCTTCCTACGGCGCTGCTTTTTCCACTACATCCGCTTTCCGGATCAAGACACCCTCGCCCAGATCGTCCAGGTCCATTATCCCGGCATCAAGCAGGACCTTCTGCGCCAGGCCCTGACCACGTTTTTCGAGCTGCGCGAAACGCCGGGGCTGAAGAAAAAGCCGTCCACCTCGGAAATGCTGGATTGGCTGAAACTGCTGGTTTCCGAGGATCTGGACGCATCCGATCTGCGCCGCGCCCCGCAAGAGGCCTTGCCGAAACTGCATGGTGCGCTGCTGAAGAACGAACAGGACGTTGCGTTGTTTGAACGCCTCGCTTTCATGTCGAAACGCGGCTAATGCTTTGCCGGATGACGCGCGCCTGCTATCCTGCTGCGAAAATTGAGGCAGACACATGGAAATTCGGCGCATTGAGCGTGGGGACGAAGCCGAGTGGCGACGTCTCTGGACTGCTTATCTTGAGTTTTATAACAGCACCGTTCCCGAGACGGTCTATCGCTCTAGCTTTGACCGGCTGACCTCAGGCGATGCGCGGGAGTTTAAGGGGTTTTTGGCGCTGGTCGAGGGCAAACCCGTCAGTCTTGTTCATTTTCTGTTTCACCGCCATGGCTGGAAGGTCGAGGATGTCGTTTATCTGCAGGACCTCTACGTCGATCCGACCACCCGTGGCACGGGCGCAGGCCGCGCGCTGATCGAGGCTGTCTACAAGGCAGCAGATGCCGCGGGCTGCCCAAGCGTTTATTGGCTGACGCAGGATTTCGACACCACGGCGCGCAAGCTCTATGATCAGGTCGCCGAGATCACCCCCTTTATCAAGTATCAGCGGAGGGTCGCATGAAACCCCTTATTCTATTAGGTGCCGTCGCCCTGACACTGGCCGCCTGTGCGCCCAATCCCCCGGCCTCGCGCGCGCCGGTCACCGCTGTGCCGCAGGTGCGGGGTGTGCAATTCAATGGCGGCGGGCTGCCGCGCGGTGTGACCCGGTCCAATGCATCGCTGGCTCAGGATTTCGTCGATCTGACATTTGCGCTGGAAAGCGGCCAGAAGCTGCGCGGGCTGCTGCGCTATGAAGGCCCGGTGCGGGTGGTTCTACGCTCCCCATCGCTGGCCCCCTATAGTCGCGATCTGGAGCGGCTGCTGGCGCGGTTGCGCAACGAAGCTGGCGTGCCGATCCAATCCACCCGCGACCCGGCGCTAGCGCAAATCCATATCGAGGCAGTGCCAACCCGCGAGATACAGCGCGCCTATCCCGGCGCCGCCTGTTTTATCGTCCCCGGTGAGACAAATTGGGCCGAATTTCGCCGCCGGTCCTCGCGCGCCCGTGTCCGCTGGTCGGATCAAACCACGCTGGGGACCACGGGGATTTTTCTGCCGTCCGACAGCACGCCGCAGGATGTGCGGGACTGTCTGCACGAAGAAATCGGCCAGGCGCTGGGACCTGCGAACGATATCTACCGACTGTCCGATTCGGTTTTCAATGATGACAACTTCCATTCGATCCTGACCAGCTTTGACATGCTGATGCTGCGGGTCCTTTACAGCCCGCAAATGCGCTCGGGCCTGCCGCCTGCTGCTGCCAAACGACGCGCGCTTGAGGTTCTGAACAGCATCAACCCGCAAGGCCGCGGCGCAGGGCAACCACCCCGGGCCCCGGAATCGGCCAGCTGGAAAAAGCAGATCGAGACAGCCATGACCCGTGGCAACGCCCGCAACCGGCGGCTTAAGGCCGCTGATACGGCCGTGCGGATCGCCCAGGCGATGCAGCCTACTGACCACCGACTGGCGGTGGCCCTGATGACGCGGGGGCGGCTGACCATGCGGTCAAATTCGAATGCCGCCGCCGCGGACTTTGCCGCAGCCTATCGGCAGCTGCGCCAGCAGCTTGGCGACAATAACGTGCGCACAACGCAAGCCGTGCTGCATCTGGCGATCATCGCACTGGAATCGGCCCGCTATGACCGCACGCTGGAACTGGTCGCGCAAGCCATCCCGGTGGCCGAGCGTGGCGAGAATGCGGTGCTGCTCTCCGGTCTTTATGCCATCCGGGCCGAGGCTTTGCTGAAATCCGGAGATGCTACCCGCGCCCAAAACGCCCGGCTAAACAGCATGAGATGGGCGCGCTATGCCTTTGGTGACCTGAACGGGGCTATCGCCCGGGCACAAGCCGCTTTGGAAGAAATGGGTGGTTCGCCATCAAGGAATGCAACGCCATGGTAATCATTAGTGCTGCGCTTTTTGGCTTCGCATTTGGCTGGTGGCGCGCCACAGAGCGTCAGGGCAACCAGCTGGACAAGCTGCAATATGGCGCGGCGCATGGCATATGCTTTGCCATCCTCGCCTTTGTCGCGGTCCTGATCGTGGTGCGTCTGGGGCTGGTCTGAATGTTCACGCGCCTGTTCCTTGACCTGCGCGCCGCCCGCGTTCCTGTCTCCCTCCGCGAATATCTGACCCTGCTGGAGGCGATGCAGGCCGATCTTGTGACCTTCGACGTTGAGGCCTTCTACCATCTGGCCCGCGCCACACTGGTCAAGGATGAACGCCATATCGACCGCTTTGATCAGGTCTTTGCCGCGACCTTTTCCGGCCTGGATGCCGTCAGCCTGGACGAAATACTGGAAGCCACCG
The DNA here is from genome assembly GCF_054457435.1 of Halovulum sp. GXIMD14793. Lineage (NCBI taxonomy): Bacteria > Pseudomonadati > Pseudomonadota > Alphaproteobacteria > Rhodobacterales > Paracoccaceae > Halovulum > Halovulum sp. GXIMD14793. The sequence continues at coordinate 14,703 of NZ_JBTLNE010000014.1, forward strand.
ATCTGCCGGAAGAGTGGCTTCGCAAACTGGCAGAAAAGCATCTCAGCCCCGAAGAAATGGCCGAGATTGAGGCCCTGGGCGGTTTTGACAAGCTGATGGACACCCTGCGCGAACGTCTGAAAGAACAACAGGGGCGGCATCAGGGTGGCAATAAATGGATCGGCACGGCGGGAACCTCCCCCTTCGGTGCCTATGGCTACAATCCTGAGGGCGTGCGCATCGGCCAGCACGAAAGCCGCCATCGCCGCGCCGTGAAAGTGTGGGACAAGCGCGAGTTCAAGAACCTTGATGACAGTGTCGAACTGGGCACCCGCAATATCAAGGTCGCCCTGAAACGCCTGCGCAAGTGGGTCCGCGACGGGGCGCATGAGGAACTTGATCTGGATGGCTCGATCCGATCGACGGCCCAGAACGGATATCTTGACGTCGTGACTCGGCCTGAGCGCCGCAACGCCGTCCGCGTTCTGTTGTTTCTGGATGTCGGTGGGTCAATGGACGCCCATGTCCGTATTGTCGAAGAATTGTTTTCGGCCGCACATGCGGAGTTTAAGCAACTGGAATATTTCTATTTTCACAACTGCCTTTACGAAGGTGTCTGGCGCGACAATAACAGACGTTGGAATGATCAGACCCCGACTTTGGATGTGATGAACAAGTATAATGCAGATTCAAAAGTGATCTTCGTCGGTGATGCGGCGATGAGCCCCTATGAAATTCTTTATCCTGGCGGCGCAAACGAACACCACAATCCCGAAGCAGGTGAGGTCTGGTTGCGCCGGGCTCGCGAAACCTGGCCGAATTGCGTCTGGATCAACCCCGAGCCGCAGCAATACTGGCACTATACGCCCTCCACGCAGATGATCTCTGAACTGTTCGAGGGCCAGATGTATCCAATGACGCTGGAAGGTCTGACCAGCGCAACCAAAACACTGGGAAACTGACATGCTGCGCCGCGCCTGGACCGAACATCGCTGGCTGACCTTCGCGTTCTGCCTGAGCCTTTTGGCCACCGTGTTGATTGCCGTTCGCCTGACCGCCGCCTGGAGCCATTGGACCGTCTATCGCGAGCCTGCCGTTTCGCCCTGGATGACCATCGGCTATGTCGCGCGGTCCTATGATGTGCATGGCAACACGGTTTTCGAAGCGTTGCGGGAACAACTGGGCCTGGAGCGCGGCAAGCGCGAAACCATTGCCCAGATCGCTGAACGCCTCGGCAAGGACGAAGGCGAGGTCATGTTCACGGTCGCGATGGCGGTACGGAATGCAGGAGGCTTACAATGACCACAACATTTGTTGGTCTGGTTTCGGCCTATGGCCCTGCTTGTCTGGCAGTTATGGTCGCACTGGGATGTATCGGCCTGCCGCTACCCACCTCGCTGGCGCTGGTCGTGGCGGGCGGTCTGATTGCCACGGGCGATCTGAGCGCGCCTGCGGTTTTGATTGCCGCTTTGGGCGGAGCAGTTGTCGGGGATACACTGGGCTATCTGATCGGGCGGCTGGTTGGCCCACGGACTGACAGTGATACGGCCCGCAGCCCGGAACGGCAAAAGGCCCATGACCGCGCCGCGCAGCTTCTGTCCACCTGGGGCGGCCCTGCCGTTTTCTTTACCCGTTGGCTGCTGCCCCCGCTGGGACCCGCACTCAACATCGCCGCAGGCGCAGCGCGCCTGAACCCAACGCTATTCTTTTTTGGCGATATCGCTGGTCAGATGGTCTGGGTCTTTCTGTTTGTCTTCACTGGCTACCTGCTGGCCAGCCAAGTCGCGATCTTCCTGCCGCTGGTCTCCGCAACAGCCACACTGGCCGTCGCTGCCCTTGTCACTTTGGTCCTTGGCGTCATTTTGATCCGAAAGCTACGCCGGGAACCGACATAGAGCCCTCAGCGCTTCCAAAGCCTTACCGATCGAATGTTCATTACAGCTTCGGACGCCCGGACTGCACATCTGGAAGCGGAAGCAAACCCAACCTATATGGCAGCTATGATCCGATTGACACCGATCCTTCTGGCAATCCTGGTTGCGCTGGTTATGTACCGTTTCTCAAACTGGCGAATGGGGCGGATACTTGATGCGCGCTCTACCCCGCTGGCTGACCCGCAGATCGAGGTGCTGACCAAAAGGATGGCGCAGGTCTTGGGGCTAAAGCATCTGGCAGTCCATGTGTTCGAGATCGACCCGGTGAACGGATTGGCCGCTGCGGATGGCCGAATTTTTATCACCCGCGGGTTCTTGAAAAAATATGCCAAGGGAGAGGTCAGTGCCGAGGAACTCGCCTCGGTCATTGCGCATGAACTGGGGCATGTTGCCCTGGGCCACTCAAAGCGGCGGATGATCGATTTTTCTGGTCAGAACGCGATCCGCACCATTCTGACACTGGTGCTGGCCCGGTTCATTCCCTTTATCGGCCCTTGGATTGCCACGATGCTAAGCAACCTTTTGGCTGCACGCCTATCGCGGCAGGATGAATATGAGGCTGACGCCTATGCTGCCGCCCTGCTGACCAAGTCAGGGATCGGTACGGAGCCGCAGAAATCCCTGTTTCGAAAGCTGGATCGGATGAGCTCGGCGCTAGCCACACCGCCGGCCTGGTTGATGACCCATCCGAAGGCCGAGGCGCGCATCGCGGCCATTGAACGGCTTGATGAGGCCTGGCAGGACTGATCATGAAAAAGGCCAGGAAACCCCGGCCCAGATATCATTCGTTTGAGGTTGGAACCGCAGGCCCGTCGCTGGCACTGGGCGGGGTCAGGTTGCCCTCAAGAGCGGGAGGAAGTGTAACCTCGCCGCCGGTGTCTTCGACTGCTTCGACACCGACACGGTCGATGACCGAACTATCGACATTCTTCTGCGTCGAAATCCATGTCAATGTCAGCAATGTGGCTGCAAAAGCCGCTGCCAGCATCCACGTGACTTTCGCCATTGCTGTTGTCGGCGGACGCCCGGACGCTGTTCCGCCACCGCCGCCGATGCCCAGACCACCGCCTTCAGAGCGTTGCAGTAGCACCGCTAGGATCAGCGCCAGCGCGATGATCAGATGGATGGTAAGGACAAAGTTTTCCATAGCACTTCCGTTCACGTCACAATCGAGCCGCCCCTATAGCGGCTCATGTGGGCATTGTCGATGGCCTTTCAAGGCAGGGTTTTAAAGGTTGTCATCCTCGACATCGTCGACATCCAGCTGACCAGACAGGCGGCGATTGATGATCGACCAGCTCAGACCAACCCCAAGCACGAAGGATAGTGCGATAAGGCCGATCCAGGTCATGACGCCAGCATTGGTGAGACTGATCCATCCGGCATCCCATAGAACCCAAACAATTATGGCAACCAACGCCAGCATTAGCCCGACACCCACCTTTCCGATAGAGCGCAAGGTGGCGCGCAAGAACACCAGATAAGCCAGCGCCAGAACCAGACCAATCAGCGCAACCATCGGCAAATTGGTGTCATATGCCCCCTTAGCCCAGTGGACAAAGTTCCAGCTGGTCGGGTTGTACGTAACGAAGACCAGCACCAGAGCAGCAGCCCAGCGGATCAGCAGTGATTTCAGCATGTCAGCATCCCTCTCAAATCCCGGTCCTTCTTAACGGCTTGTTCCGAGCAACGCCAGCCTTGCCCGAAACAAGCTGCATGTTTTCCAGCAAAAGAGCAGATATCGCTTAGAGTTCAGCTTTTGCAGGCGTCAGAAACGGAAACTTTAAAAGTTTCCGATCCGATTTCCTTAGAGGAAATCGGCAGGCACCGTTTACAAGTGACTATTGTAGCGCAACCCTTCGATCTACTCTGCGGCGCGCGCCAAGCCGGGGGTGTAGGCCTGCCTGACAAAATCCCCCAACACCTTGACCAGCGGCATGTCGGTCCGCAGCGTAACATACATGTTTATGTTGACCTCCGGCAGATCCGGCAGCGAACAGCCATGTTCGATCACTTGTACATGTGGTGAGGAATTGCCCGCAACATTGGCATGCACGGCCAAGTCGGCGGACACAGTCGCATCTACGGTGCGCGAGCTGTCAGAGTTCACCACCATATCCCAAGCGATTCCGGCATCATCCAGCGCGCGCTGCACTGGATCCCGGAAAATACAGCCCGTTTCAAATGCCAGCTTCAGCGGACGCTGCCGCCAGGCAGTGCCACCGGGTGCACCAACCCATAAAAGCGGTTGGGTTAGCAGCGTTTCCCCACCATTGTCCAAACCAGACTCGGTCGTCAGGATGACATCCAGCCCACCCCGGGCGAAATCCTCCTTCAACGCCTTGGTGAAAGACGAGATCAGTTCCACCCGCACCCGGGGATATTCCGCAGCAAAGCGTTGCAGAATACCGGGGATCAGCGGATAGACGATGTCATGCGGCACACCGAACCGCACCTCGCCCTCAAAGCAATCATCCAGCATCCGCGCCCAGACCTCATCATTCAGCGCCAGCATGCGGCGGCCATAGCCGAGCAACTGTTCGCCTTGCGCGGTCAGCGTCACACCCCGACCGGTTCGGTCCAGCAATGCCTGACCCAACGCTTGCTCAAGTCGCTTTAGCTGCATCGAAACGGCTGATTGTGTCAGATTGAGTTGCCCAGCAGCACGCGTCACGCCGCCGGTTTCAGCCACGGTGACAAAGGCGCGCAAGGCGGTCAGGTCGAGATTTCGCGGCATATCACAATCCTTGATTAACTATCTCAGAATCATTCATTTTACAAATGTATCCACCCATCGCATATATATCAACATTGGTGATCACTACCGCGAATTCGATCAACAAGCCGAATGGAGGACACGATGGCAAATTCGATCGCAAGACCCGCAGTCCGGACCCGGCTGACCCGCAAACGGTCACGCGGCCTGATCGGTTGGTTGCTGCATCTGGATGATGCACACCGACAGCGCAGGAAACTGGTGGAAACGCCGGATCACCGATTGCACGATATGGGCATTCAGCGGCGCGATGCAGCAAAGGCCTGGAACCCGCCGCCAATGTTTCTGCTTTAGGGATGAACAGGCATTGCGTCTGGCCCTTTTCCAAAGGGACAGCGCCGCCTCACTGCATTTATTTCAGCGCCGCTCCAAAACTCTATGATCCGGCTCAGCTGCCCGGCTCGACCTCGCCGATCAGCTGCAGCACGGTCGGGCCGATGGCATCCACCACTTTGCCGACACCTTCGGCATTCGGATGGACGCCATCGGCCTGCATCAGGTGCCGCACCTGGCTAAGATCCGTGCCCTGGCCCAAGCCGGACAGGAAATTCGGGTAGAGAACCGCACCGTATTTCTGGGCCAGCTCAGGATAGATCGCATCGAAATCCCGCTGGTAATCCGGCCCGTAATTCGCGGGCGCAGGCATCCCTGCCAACAAGATCGGTAAATCTCGTGACGAAATTTCCGCCAAAACTGCATCCAGATTGGCACGGGAGGCCGCAGGATCTATCCCGCGCAGCAGGTCATTGGCTCCAAGCTCTACAATCACGACATCGATATCATCGCTTAGCGACCAGGCAATCCGCGCTTTGCCGCCCGCGGCCGTATCCCCGGATACACCGGCATTGACCACCGTCACCTGATCTTCGCTGCGCGCGTTCAACCATGCCTCCAGTTGCGGGACAAACCCCTCCGCCGGGGGCAGGCCGTAGCCATGGGTCAGGCTGTCGCCGAAGGCCAGAACCGTGACCTCCTCGGCCAGCGCCGGTGTGGCGGTAAAGACGAACAAGGCCGCCCATATCTTGCGCTTTAGGGCTTTTGCCCCATATGGGGAACGGAACAACGACCGGAGCCGCCCCATGACTGACCCCGTCATCTCGATGACCGATGCGACCCTGACGCTTGACGGCAATGCCGGGAGGGTCGCGATTTTGCGGGGCATCACCCTGTATGTCACCCGCGGTGAAACGCTGGGGCTAGTGGGACCGTCTGGCTCTGGCAAGTCGTCTCTCCTTATGGTCATGGGCGGGCTGGAGCGCGCCACCTCGGGCCGGGTTCTGGTTCTGGACCAGGACATGACCGCCCTGGGCGAAGATGCGCTGGCCCGGTTCCGCAGGGACAATATGGGTATCGTGTTCCAGTCTTTCCACCTTATCCCAACGATGACCGCTTTGGAAAATGTCGCCACGCCTTTGGAACTGGCTGGCGCGCGGGACGCATTTGACCGCGCAGCAGAGGAACTAAAGGCCGTGGGGCTGGGCGCGCGGATGGATCACTACCCCTCGCAAATGTCAGGGGGAGAGCAGCAGCGTGTCGCGCTGGCCCGCGCGGCGGCACCGCGCCCCAAGGTGCTGTTAGCCGATGAACCTACCGGCAATCTGGATGGCGCGAATGGCGAGGCAATCATGGACATGCTATTCGGGTTGCGCGACCGGCACGGTGCCACACTGGTGCTGGTGACCCATTCCAACGACCTGGCCAATCGCTGCGACCGGGTCATCCGCTTGCGCGATGGTGTCCTCGATCAGGCAGCGGAGGCGGCAGAATGAGCGCGGATCTGATACGGGATGGATATGCAGTCCTGCCGTCCCTGCTGTCATCGGCGGAAGTTTCGGCGCTGCGGGGCGAATTTGACCGACTGTCTGCAAATGGCTCCGCACGGGGCGGGGCGGCTTATGGTATTCGCGGGGTTCTGCGACAAAGCGATCTGGTGCGGGATCTGGCCTCGGACACCCGGCTGACAAGCCTTGTAGAACAGGCAACGGGCGCTGCCCCGCGCGCTGTGCGCAGCATCTTCTTCGACAAGTCGCCAGAGGCAAACTGGCCATTGCCCTGGCATCAAGACCGGACTGTCGCCCTGCAACACAAAGCTGAAACAACAGGCTTCACCAACTGGACCCTCAAACAAGATGTCCCCCATGCAGAGCCGCCTGTGAAAGTGTTGCACTCAATGGCAACGATTCGGCTGCACCTGGATGACACCGATGCGGAAAATGGCGCATTGCAGGTCGTTCCCCACTGGCAGGATCGCGTCAGAGACGCCGCCGCGCTGGCCGCGTTACGTCACGCTACTGACGTGGTAACCTGCACCGTTCGGGCAGGTGGTGCCGTGCTGATGCGGCCACTGACACCGCATGCTTCAGAACGCAGCCGCTCTGATCGCCGCCGCCGCGTGCTGCATCTGGAATATTGCGGTGCTTCCCTGCCTGCCCCGCTGCAATGGGCGGAAGCGGCATGAGCGTCGCAACCCGCATAGCCTTTCGAGAATTGCGCGGTGGCCTCTCTGGCTTTCGCATCTTTCTGTTATGCCTCGCGCTTGGGGTTGCGGCGATCACCGCTGTTGGCTCGGTCCAAAAGGCCATTCAGACCGGGTTGGAGCGTGAAGCCTCTGCCCTGCTGGGCGGTGATGCTGAGATGCGATTCACCTATCGCCATGTGAATGCGGAGGAACTGGCCTGGATGAACGAACAGGCGCAGCAGGTTTCGCAAATCGTCGATTTCCGGTCCATGCTGGTGACGGGCGACCAACGCGCGCTGACGCAGGTCAAGGGCGTTGACGAGGCGTATCCGATTTATGGAGAGGTCAAACTGGATCCGCCCATGCCGGTCACTCAAGCTCTGGAAACCCGCGACGGGCTGGCCGGGCTGGTGGCGGAAAAGGTTTTGCTGGACCGGCTGGGGCTGCAGCCGGGCGATATCGTCATGCTGGGCGCGCGGGAATATGAGCTGCGTGCCGCACTGATGTATGAACCCGATGGGGCAACGGCGGGCTTCTCGCTGGGGCCACGGGTGATCGTGGCTGAAGCCGCGCTTGACGGCAGTGGATTGCTGGCCGCTGGCACGCTTTATGAAAGCTCTTACCGGCTGCGGCTCGACCCCGGTGCCAATCTGTCCGCGCTTGGGATCGAGGCGAAGGAAACCTTCCGCGACAGTGGATTGCGCTGGCGCGACCGACGCAACGGCACACCATCGATATCGCGCTTTGTCGATCGGCTTGGGGCGTTTCTGGTGCTGGTCGGGCTGGCGGGGCTGGCTGTGGGCGGCGTCGGCGTATCCGCAGCGGTGCGCGCCTATCTGGAGCGCAAGACTGCGACCATCGCCACCCTCAAGACACTGGGAGCCAGCGGCAACACGATTTTTGCTGTGTACCTGATCCAGATTGGCCTGCTGGCCATCCTCGGCATCGCTGCAGGTGTGCTGCTGGGCGCTGCCCTGCCCGCCATGCTGGGACCGGTTCTGTCCAGCAATCTGCCAGTGCCTGCGATGTTTGGCTTTTACGCCGAACCGATGATCGAGGCGGCGTTTTACGGCCTGATGACAGCGCTGATCTTTACCCTTTGGCCGTTGGCCCGCGCCCGTGATCTGCGCGCTGCCGGTCTGTTCCGCGATGCGGCGACGGAAAACCACGGCTTGCCGCGCCCGGTTTATCTGCTTCTGATTGGTGCGCTGGCCGCGCTGCTGGTCCTTGCCGTGGTGACCCTGTCGGGCATCCCGACATTGGCCATCGGGGCGGCGGCGGGGATCGTGGGCTCTCTTTTCATCCTGTCGCTGGCAGCCACAGGCATGCGACGGCTGGCCCGGCGTTTGTCCCGCTCGCGCGCAGCGCGCGGCGCACCGGCTTGGCGTCTTGCGCTGGGATCGGTCGGCGGACCCGGGGGCGAGACGACCTCTGTCGTGCTGTCGCTGGGGCTTGGCCTTACGGTACTGGCCGCCATAGGTCAGATAGACAGCAACCTGCGCGGGGTGATCGAGCAGGACCTGCCGGATGTCGCGCCAGCCTATTTCTTCCTGGATATCCAGAACGAGCAATTGCCCGGCTTCAAGCAAATCGCAACCAGCGAACCGGGCGTCGACAAGGTCGAAAGCGCCCCGATGCTGCGCGGTGTCATAACAAAGCTGAATGGCGAAGACCCTTTCAAGGTCCTCCAGGAACGCACAAACGGCGCGCAGACCTCGCATTGGGTGCTGCGCGGCGATAGGGGCGTGACCTATGCCGACGCCCCGCCAGAAGGGGCGACAATCACCGAAGGCGCATGGTGGAACAAGGATTATAGCGGCCCGCCGGTTATGGCCTTTGCCGAGGAAGAGGCCCGCGAACTGGGCATCGGTATCGGCGACAAGGTGACGGTCAATATTCTGGGCCGCGAAATCACCGCCGAGATCGTCGCCCTGCGCGTGGTGGAGTTCCGCAATATGGGCATCAATTTCGTCATGACGGTCAATTCCGGCGCATTGGCCGGGGCACCGCATTCCCACATCGCTACCGTCTATACCGCCCCCGAAGCCGAGGCCCCGCTGCTGCGGGCAGCCTCTGACGCTTATCCCAACATCACTGCCATCCGGGTCCGTGACGCAATCGAGCGGGTGACAGAGGCGCTGAATGGCCTTACCACGGCAACCCGCTATGGCGCAGCCGCGACGCTTCTGACCGGCTTTATCGTGCTGATCGGTGCGGCCGCAGCCGGGGAGCGGCGACGCGTCTTTGAGGCAGCGGTCCTCAAGACCCTTGGTGCCAGCCGCAAGCGTATCCTGACCAGCTTTGCCCTGCGCTCTGCCATGATGGGGGCCGCTGCCGGGATCGTGGCGATTGCCGCCGGGGCGCTGGGCGGCTGGGCGGTGATGACGCAGGTGATGGAGGCCAGCTACCGCTTTGATGCGGTCTCGGCCCTGGTGATCGTTCTGGGCGGCGCATTTGCCAGTCTGTTGGCGGGTCTCGCCTTTGCCTGGCGTCCGCTGGGCGTCCGGCCCGCACGGGTGCTGCGCGCGCAGGACTAAGGCGTCACGAAAACCTCACCAAAGCGTCATCGGATTGTTAAGCTGATACGGGAAGCCCGGTGAACCAATAAACTCCGAGGTTTTCTGATGAAGTACTCCCTAGCACTGGCGCTGAGCATTCTGGCCGCGCCAAGTTTCGCCGACGCCGTAAATCTGGGTCCGCGCCCCTTCTACCTGATTGATCAGATGCAGGACGGCCCGCTGAAATCCGAGCTGCAGGCTTGCCGGGGTCAGGAGATGAAGCCGAGCCTGTTCTCTATCGGGCATCGCGGTGCTGCCATGCAGTTCCCTGAACACACCGAGGAATCCTATCGCGCTGCTGCTGTCATGGGCGCGGGCATCATCGAATGCGACGTGACCTTTACCAAAGACAAGGAACTTGTATGCCGTCACGCCCAGAATGACCTGCACACCACAACAGACATTCTGGCCACCGATCTGGCCTCCAACTGCACAACCGGTTTCACGCCTGCCAGTGGCGACCAGAAAGCCGCTGCGGAATGCCGGACTTCTGACATCACCCTGGCAGAGTTTCGCAGCCTTAACGGCAAGATGGATGCCGCAAACAGTACTGCGACCGATTTGGCGGGTTACATGGACGCCACGGCTGGTTGGCGTACAGACCTGTATTCCACCAAGGGCACTCTGATGACCCATGCGGAATCGATCGAGTTGATCAAAGCGCTGGGCGGCAAGTTCACGCCCGAGCTGAAGGACCCTGCGGTCGACATGCCCTTCGACGGGTTCAGCATGGACGACTATGCGCAGAAGATGATCGACGAATACAAGGCCGCCGGTGTTCTGGCCACGGACGTCTGGGCGCAAAGCTTCAATCTGGATGTCATCAAGTACTGGATCGAGAATGAGCCGGAGTTCGGCGCGCAGGCGGTTTATCTGGATGACCGCTACGAAGCGTCTGACGAAGATGAAGGCCTGATTGATGCCAATGATCCGTCGACCTTCAAACCGACCATGGCCGAACTGAAAGAGATGGGCGTCAACTACATCGCCCCGCCGATGTGGATGCTGGTCACGCTGGAAGATGGCAAGATCGTCCCGTCTGCCTACACCAAGGAAGCCAAGGCCGCTGATCTGAAGATCATCACCTGGACGCTGGAACGCTCTGGCCCGCTGGCCTCGGGCGGCGGCTGGTACTATCAGTCGATCAAGGACGCCACCACCAATGACGGTGTGATGTTCGAGCTGCTGGACGTGCTGGCCAAAGATGTCGGCGTCGAAGGCGTCTTCTCTGACTGGCCTGCGACCGTGACCTATTACGCCAACTGCATGGGCAAGTAATCCTGACCACATCGCGGCCCGCCCCGGTGGCGGGCCGCCTTGATACGACGCGGGTGAAACTCTATATCTGAGGTCAGGATTTATTCGGGACCCGCCTCATGTTCTCTATTCCCGGCAAACAGGCCGTGACCATGACCACCGCCGCCGCCAAGCAGATCGCCCGCCTTATGGAACAGGGCGGCACCAAGGGCCTGCGCATTGGCATCAAGAAAGGCGGCTGCGCGGGCATGGAATACACGATGGATTACGTGGAAGAGGTTGATCCCAATGACGAGGTGGTCGAACAGGACGGCGCACGGGTCATGATCGCCCCCATGGCGCAGATGTTCCTGTTCGGGACCGAAATTGACTACCAGACTTCGCTGTTGGAATCCGGCTTCAAGTTCAACAATCCCAACGTGACCGAGGCCTGCGGCTGCGGCGAATCGATCAAGTTTGAAGGCCTGTAATGGCCGCCGATCCGTTGCTGATTGACCATGCTCGTGATCTGTTCGCCGAGCTTGGACCGATCCGCATGGGGCGATTGTTTGGCGGGGCGGTGCTTTATGTTGATGACGCCATGTTCGCGATGATCTCGGGCGATGGCATTTACATGAAAACCGATGATGCACTGGCGAAAGAATATACCGCCGCCAGATCAACGCCGTTCAGCTACACCACAAAGACCGGGCGCAGGGTTCACGAGTCTGATGACCCTTCCCCGATAGCGCGGTCGAGGACCCGGCCGAAGCGGTAAGTTGGGCACGCAAGTCTCTGATCCCCGCGCGGGCCGCCGCAAAAAAAGCGCAGCCGCAGCTGATCCTTCCTTTTGCGGGTTTTGCCGGGTAGAACCTTCGGAAAAGCTGGAGAATGACGATGCGCCGCAAGATTGCCGCAGGAAACTGGAAGATGAACGGACTGCCGCAATCGGTGGCCGAGGTTGAGGCGCTGGCATCTGTCCACGCCGCCCCGGGCTGCGAAGTCATTATCTGCCCGCCCTTTCCCCTGATCCCGGCACTTGTCGCCATGGACACAGCCTTTTCCATCGGTGCTCAGGATTGTCATACGGCAGAAAGCGGCGCGCATACCGGCGATGTCTCGGCGAATCTGCTAGCCGCCATCGGGGCTAAAGCCGTTATCGTTGGCCATTCAGAACGGCGCGCGGATCATGGCGAAACCTCTGCCCTGGTTCAGGACAAAGCCGCTGCCGCACAGCAGGCCGGACTAACCGCGATTGTTTGCGTTGGTGAAACCCGGGCAGAGCGCGAGGCTGGCGAGACGCTCAGCGTGGTCAGCGAACAGTTGCGTGGGTCCGTCCCTGCGGCCTCCACCGCCGCAAATCTGGTCCTGGCCTATGAACCTGTCTGGGCCATCGGCACCGGGCTGGTTCCGACCACGGATCAAATCGCCGACGTCCATCGCCATCTGCGGGCCGAGCTGGCCAACCATATGGATGCCGAACGCGCTGAAACGACCCGCATCCTCTATGGCGGTTCGGTTAAGGGCAGCAATGCAGCTGAGATTTTCGCGATACCGGATGTCGATGGCGGTCTGGTCGGCGGGGCGTCCCTGACGGCCGATGCGTTTGCACCAATCGTTGCAGCCGCCGGTTAGGGCGGCAGCCTCCAGCACAAGCCGACCTACCTGTGCGCGGTCCAGCCATATGCCGGACCGCGAAACGATCCTTAAAGCTGCGGACGCGAACGCAGCTGATAGTGCATCGCCAACCGCTCCAACGCGATTTTAAGGACAACCTTGCCAGAACGCGCCGACCAGCCCAGGCGCTTTTCTGCAGCCTCCAGCCCCTCAAGAAAGCAACAGACGCGAAGCGCCACGTCTGATAGGCCCGGCCCCAGCAGTTGCATTGCGCTGGCCACCCGGTCACGCGCGGCAGATGGGCCTGCGGCAGGCCCGCTACCGCCGTCCATCACGCCGCTGCGGCCACCGGTCAGGAACTTGTCCCAGTTCTGAGTAATGCGCGGCCCCATCTGCGCCAGTTCAAAGTCCTCACGCAGACGCTCACCAGCTTCGATCAGGTCACGGGTCAGATAGGGGTTGCCTTTGCGATCCTTTTTGCGGCCCAGCATCAAAAGCGGGCTTTCGGCCATATTGAACCGCACAACCTTTTCACCATCGCTTTGCATCATGCGCCGCTCACCCATCACCTGATGCTGGGCGCGGAACGGCGTGGCGGCCTCTGCCCCGCCCTGACGTCGCGCCTTTTCGGCCCGGTCCTCTTCCAAAAGACGTTTCAGGCTGGCGCGCCCTACCTCTGTGATGTGATAGCGCGCAACACGCCCCGGAACCGTACAGGTGATCCAATCGCGCAAGGCAAACTGATGCACCACATCACGGTCAACCACCGCGGTGCGCGTCTGGCTATCCGGATCGCTTTCGCGAATTACAACCGCTTTGCCCATTTCCGCCGCGACTGCCAGAAAGGCGTCCTTTTCGCACAGCCTGCGCCGTGCCTCACGATCAATATTGTCCTCAGCCTCGTCGAGACACTGTGCAACCTTGGCAACCATTTCTGACACCTCCTCCGTCCGGAAATTCTGTTCAAATTCAGGGGAAATACGATCCGCAACCACGCTCAGAGCTTCGTCCAGCAATGGGTCATCCCGGCGCTGTTCGATGCGTTGCACCTGACGAAGCACCGTCGACGCATGACATCCCAGCATCCGTGCCAGTCCGCGGATTGGCACACCGCCGGTGACATGGGCCAGATACAAGACAACCGGCCGGCATTGCTCTGTAGGAAGCGTGCAGTCTGTCCCCGCTGCACCAGATACATTCTCGCGATCTATTAGCGCTGCAAACGCAGTCATCCGATCGCCTCATAGTAAACAAAAGCGAACAACTACCTAAGGTTGAATCGCAAAGGAGGCGTTAACCATCGCAGTTTTTGGGGAGTCAAAATGATCTAACCGATAACTGCGAACGGTCCTTTGCGATTTCACGCAACACCCCGGCACTGGCCAGACAATGGAACCCGCAAAATCAATCAGCGGAGACCACCTATGTCCGATATCAAACATGCCCTGACTGCCCTGCGCCGCCCCAAAACACTGGTCCGCGCCGCCCGTATCGGTGCTGGCAACTACCGTCGCGAACGGGATCTGACCTATGCGCTGCGGCGCAAGGCTGCTGGTGCTATGGTCGAAACCCTGATCGAAGTTGAGGAACGCCTAGAGGCCAACCGCCAACAAGGCGAATCAACCTATTCCATCCAGCGCCATGTCGGCGTACTGGCTGCCCTGATCGCAGAGGCAAGATTGGCTGGGGCCGGTCAGGCCGCCTGATCAGGCAAACGCGTCCGGCTCACTGGCTTTGCGCTGATCGACATAAGCCTGAAGCGCCTCAGCGATGCCCGGATCAAGGGCTGGCGGCTGATAGTCGTCCAGCATCCGGCGCATCCGCGCGTTGGCCAGTTGAACCGTTTCAGGCGCACCAGCCTCGGCCCAGGCCTCAAACGGGCGATAGTCCAGAACATCGCTCCGCCAGAACGCCGTCTGAAAATTGGCCTGGGTATGGGCGCATCCAAGAAAGTGCCCGCCCGGCCCAACCTCGGTAATTGCGTCCATCGCCTGACCGTTTTCGGACAGGTCCACACCCGCTGCCAGTGAATGCAGCGCGCCCAGTTGATCGACATCCATAACGAATTTCTCAAACGACGCGACCAGGCCGCCCTCCAGCCAGCCGCAGGCATGCACCATGAAGTTCACGCCACCCAGCAAGGCCGCATTCAGCGTGTTGGCACTTTCATAGCCTGCCTGCGCATCCGGCAGTTTTGAGCCGCACAACCCGCCGCCGGACCGGTATGGCAAATTCAGGCGACGGGCCAGTTGCCCCGCGCCATAAAGAATTTTTGACGCCTCCGGCGTGCCAAAAGTCGGTGCACCGGAGTTCATATCGATAGAGGTCACGAACGCCCCAAAAATCACAGGCGCACCGGGCCGGATCAACTGCGCATAAGCAACACCCGCCATCCCCTCCGCCAGCACTTGCGTCAGCGTACCAGCGACCGAGACAGGCGACATAGCCCCGCCGACGATGAAGGGCGAAACGATGCAGGCCTGCCCGGCGCGGGCGTAAACCTCAAGCGCACCCATCATGGTTGCGTCGAATGTCAGCGGTGAATTGACATTGATCAATGAGGTCATGACCGCGTTCTCAGCAACGAAATCTGCGCCGAACAGCAACTCGCACATCTTCACACTGTCTTCGGCCCGCACCGGCTCCGTCACCGACCCCATGAAAGGTTTGTCGGACAGCGTCATGTGCACCATCAGCATATCCAGATGGCGCTTGTTGACGGCAATATCGGTTGGTTCACACAGCGTCCCGCCGGAATGGTGCAACCATTTCGACATATAGCCCAGCCGGACAAAGTTCCGAAAATCCTCAATCGTGGCGTAGCGACGCCCGCCTTCCAGGTCGCGCACAAAAGGCGGGCCGTAGACCGGGGCCAGCACAAGGGACTTTCCGCCAATCTCAACATTGCGTTCAGGGTTGCGCGCATGTTGGGTGAACCGCGGCGGAGCTGTCGCGCAGAGCTTTCGCGCCAAACCGCGTGGGATATGCACCCGGTCGTCGCGCACATCAGCACCTGCTGCGCGCCATAACTCCAGGGCCGCAGGGTTATCAGAGAAAACGACACCGATTTCTTCCAGCACGGTTTCGGCATTCGCCTCAATGATAGACAGCGCCTCCTCATTCAGGATTTCGAAGTTGGGGATATTCCGCTCGATGAAGCGTGCCGCCTCCAGATTGGGCGCACTGCGTTCCGCGCGCCGTGCTGCACCGCCGCCACCCCTAGATTTGCGTCGCCCCTGCGCTGCCGCTTCGTTCATCTTATCACTCCGTTCTGCGCGCCTTTCCGTAGTTTACCCCGTGCCGCCACTCTCCCTACGATCCGATTGCGTATCTATGCCGTTCAAAACCGACATCTTGCGCGAATCCGGTCTGCGGCCTAAAGCCTGCGCTATGACAAACACAGCGCATGACCGCCTTCTCATCATTGATTTCGGGTCTCAGGTAACGCAACTGATCGCGCGGCGATTGCGGGAACTGAATGTCTATTGCGAAATCCATCCGTATCAGAATGTGACGGACGCCTTTCTTAAGGCGTTTGCCCCCAAGGCCGTGATCTTTTCCGGCGGGCCGGATTCGGTGGTGCGCGACGGCTCCCCCCGCCCTCCGAAATCGGTCTATGATCTGGGCGTGCCGATCCTTGGCGTCTGCTACGGCCAACAGGTCATGATGCAGGACCTTGGCGGCAAGGTAGAGGCTGGCGAAAGCCACACCGCCGAGTTTGGCCGCGCCTATGTGACCCCAGCCGAGGACCGCATCGACCTGCTGAGCGGATGGTTCATGGACGGCTCGGGCCGCGAACAGGTGTGGATGTCCCATGGCGACCATGTCAGCGAAATCGCCCCGGGATTTGCGGTCTACGGCACCTCACCCGGTGCGCCATTTGCCATCACCGCCGATCTTTCGCGCCGTTTCTTCGCGGTGCAGTTCCATCCGGAGGTGCATCACACCCCCAACGGCAAAACACTCTATGAGAACTTCGTGCGCATGGCCGGGTTCAGCGGGGACTGGACCATGGGGGCCTACCGCGAAGAGATGATCCGCAAAATCCGCGATCAGGTCGGCGACAAAAAGGTGATCTGCGCCCTGTCCGGCGGCGTTGACAGCTCTGTCGCGGCGATCCTGATCCACGAGGCCATCGGCGACCAGCTGACCTGCGTCTTTGTCGACCACGGCCTGCTGCGGCTGAACGAGGCGGAAGAGGTCGTCTCAATGTTCCGCGAGCACTACGACCTGTTGCTGATACATGCTGACGAAAGCGAACTGTTCCTGGGCGCGTTGGAGGGCATCTCGGACCCCGAGGTCAAACGCAAAACCATCGGCAAACTGTTCATCGACGTGTTCCAGAAATACGCCGATGGGATCGAACGGGCGGAATTTCTGGCCCAGGGCACCCTTTACCCCGATGTCATCGAAAGCGTCAGCTTCTCTGGCGGGCCGTCCGTTACCATCAAAAGCCACCACAATGTCGGCGGGCTGCCCGAAAAGATGGGCCTGAAGCTGGTCGAACCCCTGCGCGAGTTGTTCAAGGACGAGGTCCGCGCCCTCGGCCACGAACTGGGCCTGCCCGCCAGCTTCATCGGCCGCCACCCCTTCCCCGGCCCCGGCCTTGCCATCCGCTGCCCCGGAGAGATCACCCGCGAAAAACTGGAGATCCTGCGTAAGGCAGATGCGGTCTATATTGACCAGATCCGCAAACACTGCCTCTATGACGAGATATGGCAAGCCTTCGTCGCCATCCTGCCCGTGCGCACCGTCGGCGTGATGGGCGACGGTCGCACCTATGACTACGCCTGCGCCCTGCGCGCTGTGACCTCGGTCGACGGGATGACAGCCGACTACTACCCATTTACCCATGAATTCCTGGGCGAAACCGCAACACGGATCATCAATGAGGTGAAGGGTATCAACCGGGTGACCTACGACATCACGTCAAAACCACCAGGCACGATTGAGTGGGAATAGGGCCAAAAAGATCGCTGATTTATATGCCGCCTAAATACATAGTAAGTGCTTATTTTTAATGTATTGCGCGCAACTAAGATACCACCTCAATGAACCCACATCATTTGATTGGGTTTGAGATTTTTCTCACGCGGTATTGAAAGACAACGCCCCTTCCCCCAGCTATTATTCCCAAGCACAAAATACCGGTTACGATTTCTGTCCATCCTGAAAGGAGTGGCGTATGAAAACGACCATATTGGGTATTGCGCTGATATCGTTGGGTACTGGCCTGTTCGCGCAAAGCGAGCGGGTTGTGACACCAACAGCTTTCGTTTTGAGAGAAGACGGCAAGGCAACTTCGTTCAATAGAGATGCCTGGCTCGCTGCGGTCAAACGCTCAAAAGACTATGTCCTGCACATGGCCCTTTTTGATCAAGCAGGTGCTTTCGAAGCAGCCAAAGCAGCAGCAAGAGAACATGGCGTCCCCGAGAACACCGTCATCCTTTCAACGAACAACGCCACGGCAAAAAACTCAACCGAGTTCCGGTCGGCAAAGGAGCAAGCTGATCAGATTCTGCTTGTTGAAAATGTCGATCTTGGCTGGCGGACGGCATTCACAATCCCGATGTGTACGCTTTATGAACGCGACGCGGTTCAAAAGGAAAGAGCGCCCTCAGCAATACTGGTAGCTATGGATGAGGACTACGCCCAGCTTTTCTGCTATGAAAACACAATCACCTATTTTGGGTCTGGTCGCACAGAACCACATTATTTCGATGGCCAAACCATCACTTTGCAAGAAACGATGCCGCCGATCAAAATCCATTCAGCCTATCTCGCCCATAAGGACAAACGGGATGAAAATGGGCGCTATCTGCAACGCGAAAGCAATGTCTACGCGCCGAATGAAGAGATATTTCTTCGTGCCTATCTGGAAAACGTCGCGCGTGAGTAGCCGGGCACGATGGACATGCACTTTTCCTTCGATCTTGACCTTGAGGTGACGGATGAGACCGGCAAAACTATTCGTCGGCAAAAACTATACAACTACGTTGCGCCGTCCGCACTTTTGTATCCGGCAAATGAAACGCAGTTCTGGAACGATATCACCGCAGGAATATCGCTCCAGGATCCGGGTCGGTATGAACTACGCTTCATATTCACCGATAACATTCGTGACGGCGGACCCAAGGATGCCGTCACGTTCCCGGTTGTCATCGAATAGTGATCGGCTGGTTCAAGTCGACCCCAATGCAGGGTTAGTCAGGCAATACCCGAATTGCACCCTTTGCAGCAGATGATACATGCTGTGCATAGGTCTTGAGCGCTTTGGAAACATACCGACTACGTTTCTCTGACGGCTTCCAGGGCAGCGGGCCCTTGGCGGCGCGGCGTTGGTCCAGCACGGCTTCGTCAACGGCCAGGTTGATTGTGCGGTTGGGGATGTCGATCTCGATCGTGTCGCCGGTTTCCACCAGACCAATGGTACCGCCCTCGGCCGCTTCGGGGCTGGCATGGCCGATGGACAGCCCCGAGGTGCCGCCCGAGAACCGGCCATCGGTCAGCAGCGCGCAGCTTTTGCCCAGGCCTTTGGATTTCAGGTAGCTGGTGGGATAGAGCATTTCCTGCATGCCAGGCCCGCCTTGCGGCCCTTCATAGCGGATGATGACGACCGAGCCCTCCTTGACCTTACCGGTAAGGATCCCGTTGCAGGCGTCATCCTGGCTTTCAAACACATGCGCGGTACCGGTGAACTTCAGGATAGAATCGTCCACGCCGGCAGTTTTGACAATGCAGCCCTCCAACGCGAGATTGCCGAACAGAACGGCCAGACCGCCATCCTTGGAAAAGGCATGTTCGACATTGCGGGTCACCCCGGCCTGACGGTCCTCGTCCAGCACCTTATAACGGTTCTCGGTGCTGAACGCCTCAACCGTGCGCACGCCGCCGGGGGCTGCAAGGTAGAAGTCGCGCGTTGCCGGATCGTTGGAGGTCACGATATCCCAATCATTGATCGCACTTGCCAGTGATGGCGCGTGGACCGTACCGACATCGCCATGCAGCAACCCACCGCGCAGCAGCTCACCCAGGATACCCATGATGCCGCCAGCGCGGTGCACATCTTCGATATGCACATCCGGCACAGCTGGGGCGACCTTGCACAGGACCGGCACCTGACGTGACAGCCTGTCGATATCGTCCATGGTGAAATCCACTCCACCTTCATGCGCAATCGCCAGCAGATGCAGCACAGTATTGGTCGAGCCGCCCATGGCGATATCAAGGCTCATCGCGTTTTCAAAGGATTTGAACGTGGCGATCTCGCGCGGCAGACAACCGGGTTTTTCTTCTTCGTAATGCGCCTTGGTCAGCGTGACGATGCGGCGCCCAGCCTCAAGGAACAATTCCTTGCGTTTGGCATGCGTGGCCAGAACAGTGCCGTTGCCCGGCAAAGCCAGGCCCAGCGCTTCGGCCAGACAGTTCATGGAATTGGCGGTGAACATACCCGAACAGGACCCGCAGGTCGGGCAGGCATTGCGCTCAAACTCTGCCACCTGTTCGTCGGTGTAGCTGTCATCCGCCGCAACGACCATGGCATCGACCAGATCAATGGCGCTTTCCAGATCATCGATGGTAACTTTGCCCGCCTCCATCGGCCCGCCCGATACAAAGATCGTCGGCACGTTCAGGCGCATGGACGCCATCATCATGCCCGGCGTGATCTTATCGCAGTTCGAGATGCAGACCATCGCATCGGCACAATGCGCGTTGACCATGTATTCGATACTGTCAGCGATCACCTCGCGCGAGGGCAGTGAGTAGAGCATCCCGTCATGGCCCATCGCGATACCGTCATCGACAGCAATGGTATTGAATTCCTTGGCGACACCGCCGGATTTTTCAATCTCGCGCGTGACCATCTGGCCCAGGTCTTTCAGATGCACATGGCCCGGCACAAACTGGGTAAAGCTGTTGACGACAGCGATAATCGGTTTGCCGAAATCGTCATCCGTCATGCCTGTGGCACGCCAAAGCCCGCGGGCCCCGGCCATATTGCGTCCATGGGTGGAACGTCTGGACCTGTAGTATCGCATCATCCTACCTCGCTAAGCTGGGCAGGACTTTGTAGTAGAGCCAGCCGCCCGCAGCAAGACCGCGCGCGCAGGAAAACAGCAAAAGCTTAGTCTGAACTGATCCGGCGATCATCCGCATCAAACAAGTGCAACTGGTTCGGGGTAGTCTGCAGTTGCAGTACCTCACCAGGTTTGGCCATCAGGTGGCCCGGGACCGTCACCAGCACCCGTGTGCCCGAGGCCAAATCAGCATGAATCACGGTCTCGGTCCCAAGCGCTTCAACCAAGGCAACGGTGACCTCAAGCCCGGCCTCTGCCGGTTCAAGATGCTGGGGACGGATGCCGACACAGGCAGCATCGCCGGGCAGCGATTGCGACAACAGTGGCGCGGCTTCCTCGGGCGACAGAAAATTCATCGCAGGCGCACCGATGAACCCGGCAACAAACCTGTTGGCGGGGCGGTCAAACAACTCAATCGGGGCGGCAATCTGTTCAATCCGGCCAGCGCGCAAAACCACGATACGGTCGGCCAGCGTCATCGCCTCAACCTGGTCATGGGTCACATAGATCATTGTTGCGCCAAGGCGGGCATGCAGGGCGGCGATTTCCGCACGCATGGAAACACGCAACTCCGCATCCAGGTTCGACAGCGGTTCATCCAGCAAAAACGCCGCTGGGTCCCGGACAATCGCCCGCCCGATCGCCACCCGCTGACGCTGCCCGCCAGACAGTTGCCCCGGACGCCGGTCCATCAGCGGATCAATCTCCAACATGCGGGAGGCTTCGGTGATGCGCCGGTTAATCTCATCCTTCGGCATCTTGGTGTTCTGCAACCCGAAAGCGAGGTTCTGGCGCACGGTCATATGCGGGTAAAGCGCATAGCTTTGGAACACCATCGCCAATCCACGATCCGCAGCACTGTCTTTGGTGACATCAGTGCCATTGATCAGAATGCGCCCCGAACTTGGGCGATCCAGCCCGGAAATCTGACGCAGCAGCGTGGACTTGCCGCAGCCCGAGGGCCCGACGAACACCACCAACTCGCCCTCTTCAATATTGAGGTTGATGTCTTTGAGAACCTCAAGCCCACCAAAATCCTTGTTCAGGCCTTCAAGTGTGATCTGTCCCATATCAGGCCCTTATTTCAAACCGGTCCCGGCAATGCCGGTTGTGATGAAGCGTTGCAGAAAGACGAACACCAGCACCACAGGGATCATAGTGGCGACGGTCATCGCCAGAATATAATGCCATTGCACATTCAACTCCCCGGCAAAGGTATTCAACCCCACCTGCAGGGTGAAAAGCTCCTTACGGCTCAGCACGATCAGCGGCCATAGGAAGTCATTCCAGCGCCACACAACGGAAAAGATCGCCAGCACCGCCAGCGCCGGGGCCGACAGGGGCAAGACAATACGCCAGTAAATCTGCCACTCGCTCGCCTTGTCCATGCGCGCAGCTTCCAGCAGTTCATCGGGAATGGTCAGCATATACTGGCGTAACATGAACACGCCTGTCGGCGTCGCCACAGTGGGCAGGATAACCCCCCAAAGCGTGTTCAAAAGGCCCAGTTGAGAGATCACCGAATAAAGCGGCACCAGATTGACCGATAGCGGGATCATCAGGGTTGCGATGATCAACAACAGCACCGCATTGCGGCCGCGGAAATCATATTTCGACAGGGCAAAGGCCGCCATGGAGTTGGTCAGCAGCGTGATGATCGTCGCCATGGTCGTTACGAAAACAGAGTTCCACAGGTAGGTGCCGAAATCGAACTTTCGCAGCGGCTCTGTGTAGTTCTGAATGGCAAAGCCAACCTCGCGCACGGGGCGGCGTTCAGCGATGTTGACCTTGATCACCTCCTCCGGTGCTGCGGGGTCAACCAGATTGGACATAGTCCCAATGCGGCGCAGTTCGGCCAGTACGCGGGTTTCACCCTCTACCGTTACCTCATATAGCGGCAGTGATTTGGTCTGGCCGCTGCGCGTCACCTCGGCCATTTGCTGGGTATAGGGCAGGATCGTTGGCGGGAACTCGTCCAGCTGCGCAGGCGATTTGAACGAGGACAGGACCAGCCAGACCGCGGGACCAAACATGATGATCAACCCGGCGAACAGCCACCCATAGGTCACAACATCGGTCCAATGCCAGCCGCGCCCACCCCGGCGCCGGGTCACAAAGCGCGCCAGGTTCATCGTCGGTCCCTCCACCTTGTCAGGCCAAGCTGCACAAGGGTCAGCACGATCAGCACCCCGCCCATCATCAGCGATGCGGCGGAAGCAACACCCGGATTGCGCAAGGTCGAGGCAAAGCCGATCTCGTAGATATATTGCGTCATAAACAGGGTCGACGTGCCCGGCCCACCTGCCGTCAACACAAAGACCTCATCAAAGACCTGCACCGCGCGGATCAGCGCCAGCAACACAACAACCAGCAGATTGGGCCAAAGCAAGGGCAGCGTGATCCGCCAGAACACACGCGTTGGGCGGGTGCCGTCCATCTCGGCCGCCTCATAAAGGTCGCGCGGGATCGCCTGCAGACCGGCCAGCAGAATCAACGCATAAAACCCCATATGCGCCCAGACCGAGACGCCGACGACGGCAAAAAAGGCAGAGCCGCGTTCCAGCAGCCAGTTCGATTGCTCCAGCCCAGCCTCATAAAGCAGGAAATTCAACAGGCCCTGGCGCTGCAGGATCCATTTCCAGATCAAACCAACAACGACCGGGGACAAAAGAACAGGAAAGAAAAATACCGCCCGCCAGAAGCCACGGGCCGGAATGCTGCGGTTCAGGATCAGCGCTGTGATCATCGCAACGATAGTCATGGCAGTGACCTGAAAGACGACGAATTTCACCGTGTTCCAGACCGATATCCAGAACAGATCATCACGGCAGGTTGCCGGATCAAAGTGGTTGTCACAGGTCAGAAGGCGGTCGAAATTCTCGCCGCCGATATAGGTGCGGTCGCTCAGGAAAAGGTCGGTTCCGCCGGTCACCGAATAGGCCACGTTGATCAACAGCGGGATCAGGACAAAGATGCCAAAGACGGCCATGTTTGGCAGCAGGAAAAAACTGATCATGCCGCCGCGCCCGGCGCGGCGCTGCAACCAACGCAGCGGCACGTCCAGCGCGGTCGCGATCCATTGAACCGGCGCGATAAGAACCGCGCCAGCCAGTTCCATGGGCGATGCCGTCATTGACCGGCCTGTTTCACCTGTTCTGCGATGTCAGCATCCATGCGGGAATAAGCATCCTCAAGCGACATTTCTCCGGCCATTGCCTGGCTGGTGCGTGTCACCAGCGCATTGTAATAGGCACCTGACCACTTCCAGGCGGGCAGTTTGTTGGCAATGGGCGATTGTCTGGCGGAGGCTGCAACAAAGGCTTCCAGCGCTGCGCCGACATTCGGATCGTCTGATACAAAGTTCAGCCCGCCAGCCTCGACCACACCTTTATGCGCGGGCAGGAACAAGGTGCGCTCCGAGAACTCCTTCACCATCTCGGCCGAGGCCAGATAGTCCATCAGTTTGCCCACGGCTTCGGGATGTTTGGTGTATTTGACAGCGACCAGTGCAGCACCACCAGCCATGCCGGAACAGGCCGCCGGACCACAGGGGCTGCCGGTTGCAACCCAGTCAAATCCATCGCCGATCTTTGACGACAGGTTGGCGATCTGCCAGTTGCCGGAATAATAGTAAGGCACATTGGCGTTGATGAACTCATCCGCCCCGGCCCGATAGGTCGAGCCAGAGGCCGCGACCCAGACATCTCGCAGGTTCTTGCCCTCTTCGGTCCATTTGACCATCCGGCTGACGAATTCCTTAACGCCATCATCAACCGAGGCGGGCATACCGTCCTCGCCGATATAGTTCGCGCCAAAGCTGACCGCAGGGCCGGTCATGCGGTGGCCGGACCGGTCAATGGTAAAGGCCGCAGCCAAGCCCTGATCCTTGGCCACTTTATCTGCAGCCTCAACCCACTCATCCCAGGTCGCATCCGGGCCGGGCAGATCGACGCCGGCCTGTTCGAACAGGGTCTTGTTGGCATAGCCCCCGGTCAGGGTCAGCTGGGTCATGAAGCCGAGGATTGCATCCGACCCATCGGGCCGCATCCAGTCCGCCTGATCCCCGAAATTCGCCTGCCAGACCGCCGGGTCGGCAACATAAGGGGTCAGGTCCAGCCAATGCTCCGACAGGTCCTTCAGGTCAGTGACCCGCGCGATATCCGGGCCTTCGCCTGCCGCCAGCGTGATGGGCAGCTGTTCCTTGATTACCTTGTAAGACACGTTGTCGAGCACGACGGTGATGTCCGGGTTCGCCTCCATAAAGCGATCCAGCAGGTCCTGCATCACTTCGCCTTCGACGCCATCGGAATACCACATCATGCGCAGTTCCTGTGCCGATGCGGGGCCACCAGCAACCAGCGCGGTAAATGCACTGGCCAGCAGCGTGGCTTTCAGTCCTCGTCCTATCATGTTCAGTCCTCCCTTTTGGTCTGCAGTTTCACAACGCATGTGCGTTCTGTTTATTATCTGTTGCTGCTGCATCTGTCGGCAGAATCGTAACCTCGCCCGCCATTGTCCAGTGTTGCGGGTCGATGATGCGGCCCTCGGCCTGCACAATCCCCGAGGGCAGAAAGGTCACGCGGCCATAATCGGCATCGTCGATCCTGATCGTGCCATCGGGCTCTTCAACGGCGACCAGCCGGTGCCGCGCACTAAACGCGGCGCGATCCCCCGCCTGCCCCAAACGCACCACCCAAAGACTTTGCCGCCCCGGCAAGCGCAATTCATGATCGGCTGAAGCGCCGTTTTTCATCAGTTGCAACGGGCCATCAGCCTGCAACAGGACAACGCCGCACCCTGCCCGGGCAGAGGCGCGCGCGCCCTCCACCAGCCAGTCGTCAAAAACCGGTGTCTGAAACCAGGCATGGGTAAAGTCCAGATGCTCCGCCGAGGCATGAAACCGCACAATCGCCAGATCGCGATATTGCTGAACCCGCGGCACGCTGGCCGAGCCACCCCAGAATGACGGGCGGCCATATCCGGTTTGCACCATTTCTCCAGGCGCATTGATCCAGACCTGCGCCCGTGGGTCGCGCCCGATCCGGCCATGGATCAAGGTTTCCTGATACCCCCAATCCTGCCAGCGATACCGAGCGGCAGAGCCAAGCGCCGTTTCGCGGGTTTTGTAGTGGTACAGACGCGCAAACCCGTCCTTGCCCTGCCAAAAGCACCATTCCTGCGCATCCGCCCGATCCCAGCAGGCCACCGCTGTCAGGTCCGGCACATCCAACCCGTAGTCCCTAAGACAGATCGCCAGCTGAGTCAGACAATTGACATGCGCGCCATATCCACCCCTGCCCCACAACAGGCGCGCAATACCCGACAGCTCTTGCGTCCAGGTGGTGCAAAGGCTGTGTTCATAGCTGCGCCCTTGTGCGCCGGTGATGATCCCGTGATGCGCCGAGCGTGCAACAATGGTAAGCAGCCGCACAATCGCGGCATGCGCCCGATCTCGCAAATCCGCGTCAGGTGCCAGGGCGAATATCGCCGTCAAGCCTTTCAGGTCGATGGGGAAATAGGGAACCGAGTTGAACTCCGCCATCTCGGCGGCCTCGAAATGGTCGAACCAGGCGTGAAGCCGTTCACGCCCAACAGCGCTTTGGTCTGCGCCGCTGCGGCCAGAGCGAACGAAAACATGATCCCTCAGATGCCGCCCGGCCAGATAGGCCGCTGTGTGAAACAACAGCGCGTGGTTCTCCGAGAAATACCACTGCACATCATTGCCTGGCTCATCCATCCAGTAGCGATAGGTCAGCATCGCGGCATCAATCCGCGCGCGCAGCGCTTCCGACAGCCGTTCTCCATAGACCATGCGGCCCCAAATCAGCGGCACCAGCGCAAAGTCAGCGCAGTCATGGCAGGCCTCGATCCCAGCCAGTTTCTGCGCAATGATCTCCTCCGCCCGCATTAGCGAGGTCGCCTTGCCCTGACCCAGACAGGCCAGCGCGGTTTCGGTGTCAGTTTCGCCATGGGATGCAATCCAATCAAGCGCCTCGGCGATCCGGTCGGCCGGTCGCCCCGGGACGGGGCCGAGGGCAGTGTGATTGGTAATCTCCGCCCCCAGTTTCGCCTCGGTCTTGAAACTCTGACAGGTGAGTGCGAAATGGAAATAGCGATAATCCGGCGGCAAGCTGCCGGAGGCGGCCAGACGCAAACGCGTCGCCCTGGCCGGAATGGTGATCGGCATGGCCTGCGCATCATGGGTCATGAAGTGACCGCAGATCGTGACACTGCCTGTTACGTCATCAGGGAACGGCACCGGCAGGACCAGATGGATATCGTCATCGTCGTAATGCCGTGTATCCAGGTGCATCGCTGCAATTGCAGCCTCTACCCCGCGCAGGATATCCGGCAAAACCTCATAGGGATAAGCCGCCTTTGCGGCCGGGCCGCTGATCCAGCTCAACTGAACCCGCAGCACAGCGTCACGCTCTGCCAGATCTTCGAACCAGACCGCGATCTCATTGCTCCCCGGGCGCAGCACGATATCGACCTCGACCTCGTCCATCGCGTTGCGCTGCGCAGGTGCCAGCCAGCCCGCCACCTCACCGTTCACGAACAGCTTTGCCGCACCCGCAATGCCCAGCCGCAGCCGCGCAGAGCCGCCAGCCTCACACTCTACCGCTGTCCGCGCCCAGCCTTTCAGACGGGTGGCGCGGAACCAGAAACCGGAAAGGTCCAGAAACGCAGAGCCCAGCGGCAGGATATTCCGCGCGCCCGTCCAGTTGGCGGTGATATGCGGCTGAGGCTCCCTGCCCCGAACCTCAGCGATATAGCTGGTGCGACAGGGATAGGTATGCGGGATAATGTTCTTGTCTTTGGTCAGAAAAAACGTCGAATCCATCTCGCCCTGCATCGGCGCATCCGCAACGTCATAAGCACTTTCGTCAAGCGCTGTGACCTGCCAGTAAGTCAGCGGATCCCCAGGGGCGAGAGGCATGTCAGCGCAGCTCCGAAATAGCGACGGGATCAACGTCAGTGTAGGCCTGATTTTCGCCGGTCATGCCCCAGACAAAGGCATAAGGCCCGGTGCCCGCCCCCATATGGATCGACCAGGCTGGGGACAGCACAATATCACCATCGGCGACAACCAGATGGCGGGTGTTGTCGGGTCGGCCCATGAAATGCATGACACGGTTGTCTTCGGACAGGTCGAAATAGCAATACGCCTCCATCCGGCGCTCATGCAGATGCGGCGGCATGGTGTTCCAGACAGAGCCTTCGGCAGGGTCCGTGATGCCCATCAACAACAGGCAGGAGGGGGCCACCTCGGGGTGGATATACATCGCCAGTGCGCGAACATTGGATTTTGCAGCCTCGCCCATGGTCAGCACCTTTGACTCGGCCTGTGTGATCAGCCGGGTGGGAATATCCGCACCGGCAGGGACCGAGTTCATGTAGAACCGCGCCGGGCGGGACGCATCCGCACTGCCCATTGTGACCGCCTTGCTGCCGCGACCAACATAGAGCACATCGCGGTTGGACAGATCATAACGCGTGCCGTCCACCTCGATCCATCCGGCACCACCAAGATTGGCAATGCCCATTTCGCGCGCGGTAAAAAAATGCTCCGTCCCGACATCCGCGCCATCCCCAAAACTCAGCGAGGATGATCCGGGCACGGCACCGCCGACGATCATGCGGTCGTAATGCGTATAGGCAAAACGCACTTCACCCGCCCGGAACAGCCCTTCGACCATAAAATTCTGCCGCAGCGCATCCGTATTCATCCCGTCAATCTGGTCGGGTCCGGCACCATATCGTTGGATCATCGCCATATCAGTCTGTTCCCTTGTCTTCGCATCTGCTGGCCTCGGCCAGCGCCAGAATTGCCAGCGATTGGCCATAGGCTGTCGGCTGGATCGGTATATCGCGGTAATGCTGCAGGTCGCCGCCCATCCGCGTGCCGTAGCTGACGCCCTGCACAACGCCGGTCGTGTCGATCCGGGCCAGCACCGCGTCAACGGCGCGCAGCCCGGCACTGCGCCAGTCTACCGTTCCAAGACCGGTTCGCACGCCCTTCAACAGAGCATAGGCGATACCTGCCGTCGCCGATGTTTCCTCGTAACTGCTATCCTCGTCCAGCAAAGTACGCCACAAGCCATTGTCTGTTTGCAAAGGCAGCAATGCGGCCACCTGATCGCGCAGAATGTCCTGTAAATAGGCGCGGATCGCAGGCGAAATCTCGGCCAATTCGAACAGGTCGACCAAACCTGCCGTCACCCACGCATTTCCCCGCGCCCAGCGCGCCCGGGCAAAATTATGCCGTCCCTCAAAAGTCCAGCCATGAAACCAAAGCCCGGTTTCACGATCCGCCA
Source organism: Halovulum sp. GXIMD14793 (assembly GCF_054457435.1). Taxonomy (NCBI): domain Bacteria; kingdom Pseudomonadati; phylum Pseudomonadota; class Alphaproteobacteria; order Rhodobacterales; family Paracoccaceae; genus Halovulum; species Halovulum sp. GXIMD14793. The sequence continues at coordinate 43,657 of NZ_JBTLNE010000014.1, forward strand.
GAAAATGTGTGTGAACCAGAAACTGCCGCTCGGCCTCATCAACCAGATCGCGTCGTCCTGCCGACTGACCATAGGCGGCCAGAAACAGCGCCACCATGTAAAGCGTGTCATCCCAAAGCTCACCCGCGTTCAGCTTGTCGGAAACGTCGTGCTGCACACCACCAAACGACGTGCGCGGGGCCTGCTGCATCACTTGGCCAGCCCAATCCTCCAACAACCGGCCATGCTCGGGATCGCGGGTCTTTGCCCAGTACAGCGCCAATCCCAGCATCGGCGCTGTCGTGTTCACGTTCATCCCAGGTAAGCCGCGCGCGATGGCCCGGTCGTACCAACCGCCGATCACTTTCCCCAGCCGCGCCTCAAAGCCACGCGCCTGCCAAAGCTGCACCAGACCGTAAAGCCCTACGCCCTGCGGCCATTCCCAGCTGTCAAAGCTGATATAGTCCCCTGCACTGCCATCAAGGTTAGGTTCATCAAACCGCCCCTCATCGCTAAGCGACACCAGGCCGTCAACAACCGCATCCAATGCGGTTTCTATCCGTCCCTTGGTGATCTGAAGTGCCAAGTCCATTTCCTCTCCCTGCAAATATGCTTGCACTATGTAATTTTATTCTCAACATGTAATTTTATTGCATATTTGGAGCTAACGTGAGCAGCCGAAAAACACGGATCGCCGATATTGCCGCACGCGTGGGCGTGTCGACAGCGACGGTATCGCGGGCGATATCGGGCAAGGGATATGTGCGCGAGGATTTGGCTGAACGGATCAAAGCTGCGGCGCATGAAATGAACTACGGCCTTCCCGGCAACTACGCTGGAACCCAGGTGCTGCTGGCGGCCTCCAACGACGCAATGGTGGATTTTCAGCGCAGCCAGTTCACCTTGCATGTGCTGGACGGGTTGCGGGAACGGGCCGAGCATCTGGGGATTGCAATCAACCACCAAACCTTTCGCACACCTGAGAACCCCGGCGACCTGCCAACACGGGCAGCGGCTGAGGATGTGCTTGGCACACTGTTCCTGTCTATTGATGACAGCGCACTCAATCTTGCGCATCAGGTCTCCGGGCCCGTGGTTCTGGTCAATTGCGACGACCCCGAGATGCGCTTAAGTTCTGTGACCCCCTGCAACCGCTCTGCCGCTGCGTTAGCCGCCAAACATCTGGTCGATCTGGGGCATCAGCGCATTCTGTTTCTGACCAAACCGGGACGCCGCACCATTCAGCGGCGGCTGGAGGGCATGCGGGATGTGCTGGGCGACCGCTTTGACCCCGCCCTTGTGGTTGAGGCCACAGACTGGACGGCGGAGGCCGCGCAAGCCGCGATTGCCGCCGTTCTGGCCAAGGGCACCCGGTTCACCGCCGTTCTGGCCGCTGGCGACGTACTGGGCGCAGGGGCGCTGGTTGCGTTACAGGATGCAGGCGTTCGAGTGCCCGAGGATGTCTCCGTCATCGGCATTGATGGTTTGCCGCAGGGCGCATTGCTGTCGCCGCCACTGACCACGGTCAGCATCCCAATGCAGGCTGTCGGCGCGATGGCGCTGGACCTTCTGTGCATGGCCGCACGGGCCCCAGCGCCTGGCGCAAAGGTGCCCGCCAGCCGGGTCGAGCTGGCCTGCAGTCTGACGCCCAGAGCCTCAACCGGGCAGGTCAAACCTTAGACCGCCCTGCCCCTTATATCGTCTCGCGAAATACCTGAGACATCACGCATCGTCGAACGCGTTGAAATCTTTGATTTCAGGCAGTGTTGGATGATTCAGGTTTTTCGCATGACGCCCTAGGCGGCGTCTGCATTTAGGGGTTCCCAAATCATCTCCTGTTTGATTCAAGATCAAAAACGGGAGGCGATCTTGAGCAGACGGACTTTGACAGACAGGCAGTCACTGCCCGGCAGGCGATTGCGCAGCAATCTGCCGAGAGGGGGCGATCATTGAACCTTTGGTCCCGGGCAAGCAGGGTGACCGGGGCCGCACTGGCACAGACAATCGGTTGTTCCTCGACGCGATCCTTTGGCTGGCGAGAGGGGCATCGCCCTGGCGCGATCTGCCACCGGAATTTGGAAATTGGAAGACAGCTCATTCCAGGTTTCGCCGCTGGACGCTGGCAGGCGTTTGGGAGAGTCTTTTCAAAGCCTTAAGCACGGACCCGGATTTCGAATACGTTCTCGTGGATGCCACCATCTGCAAAACGCATGCAGACGCGACCTCTCAAAAAGGGGGCTTGAAGCTGCCGGTATTGGCCGCTCCAAAGGCGGCCTGACGACGAAAATCCACGCGGCGGTGGACGCGCTTGGCCTGCCGATCCGGTTCACGATCACCCCCGGTCAGTGGGGTGACAGCCCGCAGGCACGCGGCCTGATCGAGGGGCTGACAGATGCGCAGCACGTGGTCATGGACGCGGCATATGACGCCGATCATCTGCGGGCGTTCATCGCCCACAACCTTGGCGCAAAGGCTCATATCAAGCGCAACCCAACCCGCCGCGAGGGTCGGTCAATCGACTGGGTACTCTACAAGGAGCGTCATCTCGTTGAGTGTTTCTTCAACAAACTCAAACGCTTCCGCCGCATCGCCCTACGCTGTGAGAAGATACTCTGCTCATTCAAAGCCTTCGTAGACCTCGCATGTGCAATGGTCTGGATCAGCTAAATGCAGACGCCCCCTAGGTCGCATCCCCATCGGCATCACCCGTATCCGCCTCGGACGGCAGTTCTGCCTTGGCCGTTGCCGCACGCGGCGTCTCATGCGATTGCGGCGGATCATTCTGAGGCGGCGGGCTGCCTTTCAGCACCTCGACCAATGCTTCGGGATTGCGTAGATGGATATCGCGCTGCGCAAACGGGATCTCGATCTCGGCTTCGGCAAAGCGTCTGGCAATCTCAAAGTTTATCTCTGAGCGCACCGACAGCATATTGTTCACATCCCGCAGATACGCGCGGATTTCGAACTCCAGCGCGTCAGCCCCGAAATTCATGAACAGGACCATCGGTTCGGGCCGCCGTAAGACCAGCGGATGTTCCTTGGCGATCTCTGTCAGAATCTCTTTGACCAATTGGGGATCGGTCCCATACCCCACGCCAACTGGCACGATCACCCGCCCCCACAGCGATCCGTGGGTGCGGTTCAGAACGGTTCCGGCAATCAGTTCCTGATTGGGGACAATCACGGTGGCCTTGTCGAAAGTGTCAATGGCAGTGGACCGAACGGATATCTTCGATACATGGCCCGAGAACCCGGCCACCTCGATCCAGTCGCCCTGCTTGATCGGGCGTTCGACCAGCAGGATGATCCCGGACACGAAATTCGACACGATGGTCTGCAGGCCGAAACCAACACCGACAGACAGGGCACCAGCGACAATCGCCAGACCCGACAGATCTATGCCGGTTGATGTAATGGCAGCCACTGCGGCCAGGAATATCCCGACATAGCCCACCCCGGTCACAACCGCATTGCGTCCCCCCACATCCAGACGAGTGCGCGGCAAAACGGAAGAGCGCAGAACCGCCTGAATAAACCGGGTGATGGCGTAGCCGATACCAAAGACCACCACCAGCAACATGAAATCCGTCAGCGAGATACGCGCGCCGCCGATGGACACCCCATCGCGCAGCCAGATCCACGCCGTGATCAGATCACTGCGGCGGGCGCCCCAGACCAACGCCAGAAGCGGCATGATCGCGCAGACAATCACAAAGCCAAGGAGCACCGGCAAAAGCCCTGCCCCACCATCACTGCCATCAGGCATCGTGCGGCTGAAATACCCATCCACCAATCGCTGAAGCGCAATAAAGATCACATAGGCCGAACCAAGCAACCCCAGGGTAAGAATGGTGGCGAACAGGAAGAATTCCGACGCCTGCGTAAAGCCGATGATGGCCAGAACCGGCGATGCAAGCGCGACCACAACAACAAAGCGGCGCAACAGCCGCATAAGGTTCAGACCGAAAGGCTCTGTTACTGGGTTGTCATCACCATCTTCGACCGGCTCAGGCCGACGCAACGCTGGTTGCAGCCGTGCTGCCAGCCGCCAGAGGCTAAGCGCCCCGATGACAATCAGCGGAAACAACAGAACTGCAATCGTTGCCGCTTGTGGCTGCACGCTGGCGATACCAGCAGACAGAACGATCTGTGCCGCCACGACAATACCAAGAATGGCTCCATACCGCGCGCAGGCGCGGGCGCTGTGATCCTCAAGATGTACCAGCCTGTAAGACGACAGAACCGGCGCAAAGATCGAATGTGAGATCCAATAGACCCAGATCAATATACCGATCGCCGCTGGCATCGCATCCAGCAAGACCATCCCCTGCGGCCCGAACAGATCAAGTGACCGGATACCCCAGTAAAGCGCCGCAGCACCAAGCACCGGGGTGACCAAACGGCTAAACGTAATCGCCGTCCCCAGCCAGGGCGGTGGCCGGGTTTCAGCCGCCTCGACGCGCGCGGCCCATTCTCGCAGCCAGGTCAGCTGTCGACGATAGATCCCAAGGATCAGAAACAGTCCTGCCGCTATGAAAATCAGGGCCACAGGAAGACGCTGCAGCATGCGATCGCGATAGTAGCTGTTTCCGGCCCGCGCGCCGATCTCTTGCGTGGTCTGTTCAATATAATCGGCGGTGTCGCTCAGCGCTGTGGCGAGGCTGCGGGGGTCAACCGGTGACGGACCAAGGCTAAGCAATTGCTTGGAAAACCGGCTGCGGACCTGGTTGTCGATCTTATCCAGCGCGTTGTCCGTCTGGTCGAGCAGTTCTTTCTCATCCAGCAGGGGAACCTGAGCCTCAGCAAGACGATCATTCAGGTTCTTGCGTCGATCCGCCAGTTCCGTGGCTTCAGTGGCGTCGCCTTCGGGTGGCGGGCCAAGCGCCTTGATCTGTTCGCGCAGTTCATCGACAACTGTTTGCCGATCTGCCACCAGTTTCTGGATCTCGCTGCGCTGGTTGGCCAGTTCTGTGCGCAAGGCATCCAGTTTGTCGGTGCTTGTGTCATCTGCCTCGACCAGAGCAACGGCCCGGTCGACCAAAGCCCGCCAGTCGCCAACCGGCGCAGCAACATCATTCGATTGGGCAAAAGCAGACGATGCCAGGACACTCAGAAAAAGGCAGGTCCTTACAAACTCCAGCACTTTGAATGTCATTTGGTTCAGGCCTCTTCGGAAGTAAACACGTCCGGCATATCCGGCGTCTGGCGTGTCAGGAATTCTGGTACAGGCAGGTTCTTGGACTTCAGGAAGTCAGCATTATAAAGCTTTGCCTGATAGCGGGTGCCATAGTCGCAAAGGATCGTAACAATGGTATGCCCCGGCCCCAGATCACGCGCCATGCGGATCGCACCCGCGATATTCACGCCCGAGGACCCGCCAAGGCAAAGCCCCTCATCCTGCAGCAGATCGAACAGCACCTGTAGCGCCTCGGCATCCGGGATGTTGTAGGACATATCCACATCCAGACCCTCAAGGTTGGCGGTGATCCGGCCCTGTCCGATGCCTTCGGTTATGGACGATCCTTCGGATTTCATCTCGCCATTGGCATACCAATTGAAAAGCGCCGCGCCATCGGGATCAGCCAGCCCGATGCGGATATCCTTATTGCGGTCCCGCAAGGCCTGCGCCGTGCCCGCCAAGGTCCCGCCAGAGCCGACGGCGCAGATAAAGCCATCAACCTTGCCTGCGGTCTGATCCCAAATCTCAGGTCCTGTGTGGTCGATATGGGCCTGCCGGTTGGCCGTGTTGTCAAACTGATTGGCCCAGATTGCGCCGCCCGGTTCGGTCTGGGCCAGCGCCTCGGCCAGGCGGCCTGAGTAACGCACATAGTTGTTCGGGTTGCGGTAGGGTGCGGCGGGCACTTCGACCAACTGGCCACCGGCGATGCGGATCATGTCCTTCTTTTCCTGACTTTGCGTCTCGGGGATGACAATCACCGTGCGAAAGCCCATGGATGCGCCCACCAACGACAGACCGATCCCTGTATTGCCCGCCGTGCCTTCGACAATCGTACCGCCGGGCCGCAATTGCCCGGATTTGATGGCATGCTGAATGATAGACAGCGCCGCGCGATCCTTGACCGATTGGCCAGGGTTCATGAATTCGGCCTTCCCGAGGATCTCGCAGCCCGTTATTTCAGAGGCCTTTGTAAGCCGGATCAAGGGTGTGTTGCCGATGGCGTCCGCCAGATTTTTGCGAATGGTCATGCCGGTCCTCGCTCAGCGTATAATGTGCGAAAGGAACCTAGTGCGCTGCTGACCGGCCTTCAACCAAGAAACCCGGGCTCAGACAGCAGCGCGTCGCGTCGACGAGCAAGCGCTAACAGCAAAAGCACAAGCGGCCCGGTGCGGATTTCACCGCTGTCCACAGCAGCCAGTGCCTGCTCAAGGGGGACAACAACGGTGCGGATATCCTCATGCTCATCGGCCAGACCGTGGACGCCACCCGCCTGCGACAGATCGGCCTGCGCGACAAAAGCATAGAGGTATTCTGCCATGGCCCCAGGGGAGGTATAAAACTCTGCCACCTGAACCATTGCACCCAGTTCAAGCCCGGCCTCTTCCAGCGCCTCGCGCCGCGCTGTGTCTTCAGCGCTTTCCACCTTATCGCATAGCCCGGCAATCGGCTCCAACAGCCAGGCAGCGGGATCGGTCCGGGCCAAAGCCCCCGCGCGCAACTGCTCGATCACCAACACGGTATCGGTCTTGGGGTCCCAGGGCAGCACTGCCACAGCGTCACCGCTGACAAACACCTCGCGAACAACACCATCCTGCCGGCCACCATCATAGCGCTGGTGGTCATAGGTCAGCCGTTGCGTGGCGAAAAATCCGGTATGAAGCGCCTCAGGCTGGGCAAGTGTCACGGCATCATCAGGGAAACGCTGCCGCAGCGTCGCGGGCACCTCTGCCTGTCTGGCCCGCAAACGGGAAATCGCGCGACGATGCACCCCGACATAAAGCAGCGCGCTGGTCGCCGCGCCAGAAGGGTCATAGTACTGCATGAACTCTGCCGCCATCTCAAGGAACAGGGGTTTGTCCTGTGTGCGCCAATCTTCCAGACGCCAAGGGTGTAACGCCCCGCTAGGTATCGCGTTTGGCAGAAACACCTGTGCAGGCTGCGCACCGACCTCGGTCGTCACTGTCACATCCGTCAGGTGATACCCAAAGGCCCCCTCGAAATACCAAAGCCGTGCCTGGTCGTCCTGTGTAAGGCCGGTCAGCAGCATTCCCTCTGACACGCCGTCCGGCTCTTCCAGCAACACGGGATAGCTGGCCCCTGCCTCTTGTTTCGCAACATAGCCCGGCAGGCGCGCTGGCATCACACCGGGCAGGCGTCCGCCAAGCACAATGCTCAGCGCATCAGCATCGCACAGGCTGCCATAGACAAAGATATCAGATGTCATCGCCAGCGCTTGCCAGCACCTTCCACCATCGAGCCGATAACGACGCCGGTTGCCGCGATGATCCCCAGAAGCTTCCAGTTCAGCAGGTACTGCACGAACTCCGTCAGCTTGTCGAACATATCAAGGACAGCTTCCAGCGGCTCCCAGTAAGCATGGCGCTTCATCTGTTCGATGCCATACCAGATCGCCAACAGCGCAAGGATACAGACCACCATCGTTATCACCGCACGCAGCCCCAGGCCCACGCCAGAGCCGACACCGGTATTCACCTTGCGGCCCAGCCCGAACCAGCCGACATACCAGCCGACAGCCACAAACAGATAGGTCAGTTCCCGCTGGTCGCGATCCAGTTTCTCGTCTGGATAAAAGCTGATCAGGATCGGGACCATCGCGGCCCCGGCGATCATCAGCAGGGCTGCGGCGATCAGGCGCGAGGCCGTCCAAAGGGTTGCGCGTCTTGCCATCAGGCGTACTCCGGTCTTGGCGATGCGGTTTGGCATCCTCAGACACTATCTCTGCCAGAGGAATGCCGGGTTACACAAGATGCGGGAATACGAAAGCACCCGGGGCGTGGCATTGCTGCCCCGCCCCGTTGCCAGTTCGGCCCTAGCGCTGCTCGCTCATCAGGCCACGCAGGATCGCCCAGCACATCAGCAACAACACCAGCGTAAATGGCAGACCAGTGGAAATCACCATCGCCTGCAGCGCTGTCAGCCCACCGCCCAGCAACAGCACAATGGCCACCAGCCCTTCGAATGTGCATCAGAACACCCGCTGCGGCACCGGCGCATTGATCTTGCCGCCAGCGGTGATCGTGTCGATTACCAAAGAGCCGCTGTCAGAGGAGGTTACAAAGAAAACGATCACCAGAATGACCCCAATCACTGATGTGATGGCCGAAAGCGGCAATCCTTCTAGCATCGCAAACAGCGAGATCGGCGGGTTGTAACTGTCAATCACCTGCGCCTTGACGGCCGAGCCCGCCGGATCAGCGATAACCTGTTCGATCGCCGCCCCGCCAAAGGTGGCCATCCACAACACGCAGACAACGCTGGGGATCAACAAAAAGCAGATCACGAATTCCCGCACAGTGCGGCCCCGGCTGACCCGGGCGATGAACATACCGACAAAGGGTGACCAGCTGATCCACCAGGCCCAATAAAACGCGGTCCAGCCCTGCAGATAACCCTCATCCGCGCGCCCGACCGGGTTGGACAGGGCAAAAACCTCCTGCCCGTAGGCAACAATACCAGAGGCAAAGTCAGCAATGATGCCACCGGCACCGGCGGCGAACATCACAAACAGCAGCAATAGCGTTGCGACACCCATATTGATTTCGGACAGAACTTTTACGCCGCCATCAAGCCCGCGCAGAACCGACACCAGCGCAATCAGGGTAATCACAGTGATCAGGATCACCTGCACGGTGATTGTGTTGGGCACACCAAAGACATGCTTCAGCCCGGCATTCGCCTGTTGCTCGTCCAATCCCAACGATGTCGCCAGACCAAAGAGGGTCGCAAAGACCGCCAGCGTGTCGATGATATGTCTGGGCCAGCCCCAGACCCTGTCGCCAAGGATGGGGTGAAAACAGCATGGCAAACCATCCGGGATAGGAATAGTCCGGCGTCGCATCAGCCCCGCCCAGGCGAACCCCGCCCCAGGGGCTGACGATCAGGAACAGGCAGAAAGTGACAAAGATGTTGGCCGCACTCAGGAACATCCAGTCGAAGGTTGAGGTCAGATAGGCCCTGAGGCCCATATCGCAGAACGCGCCTTTCTCGCACCCCTCGACCTTGGCGGGATCAACGCCGGAAAACAGCGCTGCCGCATGGTCCTTGAAGAACAAGGCGTACAGCACGAACAAAACGATGGTGAGGCCAGAGACCAGAAAAACCGGATTGTGAATGTCAAAACCGAAGGGACCAACGTTTCCTTCAACATTGTCCTGGCCGATTTCATACTCGGTGTCGATCGGGCTGGGAACGACCTCCGGATCGGTGTCGATTGGATCGGTCATGAGCTCCCCCCCTTTTGTGTGAGGGTAGCTTCGGATGTTCTGCGGCGCAATGTCGCAGATTTGCGACAGTTCAGTGTCAATACCCGCCGGATCGTTCGGTCAGGCGTTTACATCCACCACAACCCGGCCCTTGACCTCGCCCTTCAGGATAGCTGCGCCCAGCTCTGGCAAATCCGCCAGTTTTGCGGGCTGCACCATCGCGTCCAGCTTGTCCATGGGCAGGTCGGTTGCAATCCGACGCCAGGCTTTGACCCGATTGTCATGCGGTTGCATCACACTGTCGATGCCCAAAAGGTTCACACCGCGCAGCAAGAAAGGGATCACCGTCGCCGGCAGTGCAGCGCCACCAGCCAATCCGACCGCAGCCACTGAGGCCCCATATTTCATCTGCCCCAAAACACGCGCCAGCATCGCCCCGCCCACGGCATCAACACATCCGGCCCAAGTCTCGCTTTCCAACGGACGCTTGACCGTCTCAGCCAGATCGGCGCGCGGCACGATCTGTGTCGCACCAAGATCGCGAAGATAGTCTTCGGTTTCGGGACGCCCTGTGACCGCGGCCACCTCATGCCCAAGATTGGACAAGAGCGCCGTGGCCACCGAACCGACCCCGCCAGCGGCACCTGTAACCAATACCGGACCATGCCCCGGCTCCAGCCCGTGATCCTCAAGTGCTGTCACAGCCAGCATCGCGGTGAACCCGGCCGTGCCGACCGCCATGGCCTGCCGGGTGGTCAATCCTTCGGGCAGACGCACCAGCCAATCCGCCTTGACCCGCGCCTTTTGTGCATAGCCGCCCCAATGTGCCTCACCCACGCGCCAGCCGGTCAACACCACACGGTCGCCTGGCACATAGCGTTCATCATCGGATGTCTCCACCACACCGGCAAAGTCGATCCCCGGCACATGCGGGTAAGTGCGCACCAGACCGCCACCAGGTCCGATGCAAAGACCATCCTTGTAGTTGAGGGTCGAATATTCGACCGCAACCGTTACCTCGCCCTCGGGCAGACGGTCCTCCTCAAGGTGCTGCACCACTGCATGGGTGCTGCCCGCTTCGTCTTTCTCAACCACAAGTGCAGAAAACGTCATCGTCATCCCCTTTGCTTTGACCACATCCAACATGCCATGCGGTTCCGGCGCAAGGGCCGTTTTATGATCCCGGGCTGCCCGGTGGGTTGCGGCCCTGGCCCGCCGCAGTCTAAGCTTATGCCATCGGGGCAACAAAGGCAGGATAATGACAAAGAAGGCGCTGATCACCGGGATCACAGGGCAGGACGGCTCCTATCTGGCAGAGCTTCTGCTGGACAAAGGGTACGAGGTGCATGGCATCAAGCGCCGCTCCTCGGTTTTTAACACCGAACGGATCGACCACATCTATCAGGACCCGCATACCGATGATGTTCGATTGCGGCTGCACTATGGTGACCTGACCGACAGTTCCAGCCTGACGCGGATCATTGCTGAGGTTGAGCCGGACGAAGTTTACAATCTTGGTGCTCAGTCTCATGTTGCGGTCAGTTTCGAGGCGCCGGAATACACTGCAGATGTCGATGCATTGGGCACCTTACGTCTGCTTGAGGCGATCCGATTTCTTGGCTTGACGGACAAGACGCGGTTCTATCAAGCTTCAAGTTCCGAGCTCTATGGCCTAGTGCAGCAAAGCCCTCAGACTGAGAAAACGCCGTTCTATCCACGCTCCCCTTATGCAGCGGCAAAGCTCTATGCCTATTGGATCACGGTGAATTATCGGGAGGCCTATGATCTCTATGCCTGCAACGGCATTCTTTTCAATCACGAAAGCCCACGGCGTGGCGAAACCTTCGTGACCCGCAAGATCACCCGCGCAATCGCCAATATCGCACTTGGGTTGGAGGACTGTCTGTATCTTGGCAATCTGGACGCGCGCCGCGATTGGGGCCATGCCAGCGACTATGTCCGGATGATGTGGATGATGCTACAGCAAGAGGCCGCCGAAGACTTCGTCATAGCCACAGGGCAGCAGCATTCGGTGCGGGACTTCGTCTCCTGGGCCGCAGCAGAGGTCGGTTTGAGCCTGGAGTTCACTGGCACCGATGTTGATGAGGTCGCCACCGTCTCTGGCATCACGGGCGACATGGCACCTGCCGTCAATATTGGCGATGTCATCCTGCGCATCGATCCCCGCTATTTCCGCCCCGCCGAGGTGGAAACGCTTTTGGGTGATGCGTCAAAGGCCAAGTCGAAGCTCGGCTGGCAACCGCAAATCACGGCGCGGGCCATGTGCGCAGACATGATGGCCGAAGACTTGAAAGCCGCACAGCGTCATGACCTTCTAAGGCGTCACGGTCTGGCGACACCGCTTGGGGCAAGTGAATGAACCGCAAAATCTATGTCGCCGGGCATCGCGGCATGGTCGGCAGCGCCATTTTGCGCGAACTGGCCGCGCGGCGCGATGATGGCGCGGCGCTGACCCTTCTGACCCGAACGCATGATGAGCTTGACCTGACCCAACAACAGGCGGTTGCCGATTTCATGCATGCAGAGCGCCCGGACGTGGTCATTCTGGCTGCGGCCAAGGTTGGCGGCATCCATGCGAACAACACCTATCCGGCGGATTTCATTTACGACAATCTGATGATTGCCAGCAATGTGATCCATCAAGCCTTTGCGGCTGGCATAACACAGATCGTTCAGTTGGGATCATCGTGCATCTATCCCAAGGCCGCCCCCTGCCCGATCCGCGAAGATGCCCTTCTGACGGGCCCGCTGGAACCCACGAACGAGCCTTATGCCATCGCCAAGATCGCTGCGATCAAACTCTGTGAAAGCTACAACCGGCAATTCGGCACCGATTATCGCAGCCTGATGCCGACAAATCTTTATGGCCCGCAAGACAATTTCCATCCCAGCAACAGCCATGTCCTGCCCGCCCTGATCCGCCGTTTTCATACCGCCGTAGAAACAAGCGCAGCAGAGGTTGTCATCTGGGGCACGGGCACGCCGCTCCGCGAATTTCTGCATGTCGATGATCTGGCGCGTGCCGTTTTGTTCGCGCTGGATTTGCCGAAGGCCGACTACCAGACTGCGACACGCCCGATGCAAAGCCATCTTAATGTCGGCAGCGGTCAGGAAATCTCGATCCTCGATCTGGCGAGGCTGGTGGCAAAGGTGACAGGCTTTACAGGCCGCATCACACTGGACCCTGACAAACCGGACGGAACGCCACGAAAGCTAATGGATAGCGGCCGTTTGATGGGGTTGGGATGGCAGCCCCAGATCACCTTAGAAGACGGCATAGCCGACACCTACCGGTGGTTTCGGGACCATCAAGATACGCTGCGCGGCTAGGACACGCCCCTCAGGTCTCAGCCTTGTCCTTGATCTGAGTTTCGATCCGTCGCAAACGCGCACGCTGCGCCTCAAGCTCATCCGCAGGCAGGTGGCGGCCAATCGCGTTCAACGATTGCCGAGCCCGAAAAAGCAGCCCGTTGCAGCGCTGTTTTTCTTCCAGTCGACGGGCCATGTCGGCCTGCGCAAGATCTGCCTCTGCCGATCTTAGCATATGCGCCGCGTTCATATGTGGCAGTACCTGCGCCAAAACCGGTCCCAGCGGACACGTCACCAGATCATCCAGCGTTCCCTGCTCGGGATAGCTGGGCCAGTTCGGGGTCAGGTCCTCAGGGCGTAGCGATGACCAGCTTTTGCACAAGGTCTCGATCTGGTCGGAGAACCGGGCCTGCCATTTCTGCGCATCCTGACGTGACAGGGTCAGCCCGGTCTTGAAAGGAATAGCATCGAGCGGCAAGAGTGAGATCTGCGCCCGTCCCCCATGGCTGCGGTCAGCGTGGCGCGGCAAATCGGTCTGATGCAATAAGGCATGTATCAGAAAATCCGGGCCGGTTGCCGCCACAACCGCGCGCTGGTCGATGCGGATCAGGCCAAGCCGGTCACGCATCCAGTCAAGCGGATCGGCACGAGCAAATGGCACAACCTTTAACTGTTCGCGGTCAAAGGCGGCCGCCCAAGCCTCAAGATAACGCGGGTAATCCCAGGCGGCGTTCTGGGGGTGCATATTCTCAAACCGCGCTTTGGTCACGGGGATCCCGGCCGCCGGGGCCAGCGCCGCGGCGCGCAGGGCGGCGTCAAGATGCGGGCGAACAAAGCACACCAGCGTTATCTGATCGAACAGCGGTGTCAGCACCGGGGCAAGCTGAGCGGGGGATCTGAAACGATCCGGCCCGCCATGCAAATCAGGGCAGATCAACAGAAACGTGTGGCACCCGGCCTGCTTGGCCTGGGCAATCTCTGCTTTCAGGGTTTCGGCCTGCTTGACATTAAAGGCCTCATGCGCCGCCGCATCGCGCAACCGCAACGCATGTTTCACCAACCCGCCCCGGCCCGGCAAACGCGCCATCGCCAAAAGGCCCAGCTGATACGGCGGGTGGGTGCTGAGCGCCGTCCAGACGCCCTCGGCCCGCAGACCATCTGCGTTAAGATGCGCCCAGTCTGCCAACCGCGCCCCGCCACAATGCGCCATGCCGATATGCAGCAGAAGCTTCATACATTCCCCATTTGATTCGTCGTCGAAATTCCCCCAAACATAGGCAAACCCTGTCTCAACCGCATCCCTTCCTTCGCAGGAGCACCTGTGCCACCACCCGTCATTACCGGATTGCTTGTCGGCGCGCTTGGCGCCTGGATTGCAACACTGCTACATATCGCAGCCCCTGCCCTTGTCGGCAGCGCCATTGCTACCTCTGTGATCTGTATGCGCGGGTTCCGGTTTGCCTTGCCGCGCTGGCTGACCACGCTGGCATTTTCGATGGTCGGGATCGCGATGGGTTCCAGCGTCACACAAGAGGTGCTGCAGGACATCGACCGCTGGCTGGTCAGTCTGGCCGTCCTGCTGGTGTGTATCGTAACAATCATGGTCACCAACACGATGCTGCTGACGCGCGTGTTCCGATGGGACCGGAAAACAGCAATCCTGGCCTCTGCCCCCGGTGCCTTGTCTACTGTCGTTGCGCTAGCATCCGAGGGGCATGGCGATGCCACGCGGGTGGCGGTTGTCCAAAGCATGCGGCTGGCGCTGATCACGCTGGCCCTGCCGATTGCCGGTTTGTTCATTGCGATACCGCCCTCCCCATATGGCAGCAGCGCCGGGTGGCAGGCAGTTGCGCTGCTGGTGCCGGCCTATGCCATAGGCTGGGCATTGCTGCGCCTGAAGGTGCCAACTGCGCATCTGCTATCAGCGCTGATCCTAGCCGCCATAGCCTATGGCAGCGGCTGGGTGACCGAGCGTCCTGCAAACTGGTTCACCACTTTCGGCTTTGTGGTGATCGGAACGATGATCGGCAGCCGGTTTTCCGGTGTCGGCATGCGCAAGCAAGTGAAGTCTCTGCTGGCCGGGCTGGCGGTGACATGGGCCGGGGCGCTGGTCGCGTTGGCCTTTGCGGTTCTGGCGATACACATTGCCGGGATTGATGGGCTGAGCGCCGCGATTGCCTATGCGCCCGGCGGTGTCGAGGCGATGGGGGCCGTCGCCGTGGCCCTGCATTCCGCACCGGCACTGGTGGCGGCACATCATCTGTTCCGCATCCTTGTCGTCAGCTTTGGTGTGCCGCTTCTGTTTACACGGATGCGGTAAGGTCAGTCGATTTTAGGCTCGCAGCCGGTGCCACCAATCCCGTCACCACTGGTCGCCGAACATTTACCCTGTTCAACAGTCATGGCCGCGGGTTCTAGCGCAGGCACGCCCTGCGGCTCGGCGCAGGCCGACAGCGTCAGTACAACACCTATCAGGATCGGTAGAAATCTCATTCGGCTTCCCCCTTACCGCGATAGAAATAGCTGCCTGCACGTAGCCGTGTCGAGCCTGTTCCACCACCACGCTTCATCGCGGCGGCACGGCGGCTGATCTCTTCGAACAGCTGCATCTGCACAGCGCGGTGATAGGAGTCCAGCGCATCAACCTGCGTATCCGTCAGACCGGAATAATGCACCGCGCGCTCAAAATGCGGAGGTGTATCTGCCAGCACATTCTCGGTCGCCGCCGCAATGTGATCGCCCATATTCTCGGCCAGATAGGCAATCTGATCGTCCGTGCCTGCAAGCGGCTGATAGGACATCTTTTGCAACCGCACGATCGAACCATCCAGCCCGACGGTTTCCGTTGCAACCAACGTATCGAGCATGGTTCTGGAATGCACATCCTGCGTCACCTGCCGGGCCAGCGCCTCGAACGATGGGGCGGGTCCGTTTCTGGGCAAGGCGCGTGGCTGATCGCCCATTTGATAGCCAGGTTCAGTGCGCCACAAAGCGACCAGACGCGCCAGATGGTTCGGACGTTCTGGTTTCGGCGCAAAATCACGCAGCCGGGCTATATCGCGGCGCTGCAACCCGGTCATCACGGAAAGGCGGCTGTCAGTCGCTTTGCCTTCGCTCAGGCTAAGAGCGGCCTGCACGTAATGTGCCTTCAATCGTTCCACCAGATCAGGGAACAGCACACCGCGTGCGACAAGCATCCGGGTCAGTGGAGAGAGCAGAGCATCGAGAACATTTAGCATGATGTGCAAATTGCACATTTCCATTGACTAATCAATAGAATCCCAATATGTGCAAATTGCACATTATTTGATGGAGCTACCGATGCACCTCGTCTCAAAGCCCTTGGCACCACGCTACCTTGCAGCGATCGCGCTGACCTTCCTGGCCACTGCCTGCTCAGAACCCATGGTCAGCGAGGCCCCTGCCCCTCTGACAGCTGCCGATGCCAGAACAGGCGTGACGGCAGAAGCGGTGTCTGTCGAACCGTCAATTATGCCGGGTCCACCCCTGCCACCGGTGCGTCATCCACAGGCGCGTGCGGGTGTGCTGACTGCAGGCGATATCGATGACACGCTGAACCTGGCTGCGTTCTCTCGATATGCGGCCAAGGCGGCTCGACGGCTGTCGCTGCCGCGCGAAAACCTGTCAAACCCGATCCAGCTGCGTCTGGTCGGATCTGATGGTAAACCGGCCTCTGGCGTCTATCTGACGCTGCGGCGCCCCGGTGCAGGCGATCCCTTCTTCACCGGCTATTCTGGCGTCGACGGTCGGGTCACCGTCTTCCCAAGCCTGCATGGCAGCAGAGCCTTGCGTCGGGTCGAACTCCGCGTTCCCGGCTCTGGCCAGCCGGGCACATCTTACCGGCTTGATACCGGCGGCGGCCTGCGCACCGTTACCCTTGACGGGATGCGTAGTCAGACGCCGAATTTCCTTGACCTTGCCTTTGTCGTCGACACCACCGGCAGCATGGGGGACGAGCTGGATTGGCTGGCGCGCGACATAACCCGGATCGTCAGCAATGCCCGGCGCAGTGCCCCTGGGGTGAATATCCGATATGGTCTGGTGCTCTATCGGGACCGGGGCGACGCATATGTTGTGCGCAATCTCGGCTTCACCAACCAGCTGTCGGTGATGCAAAGCTGGCTTCGCAATCAAACCGCAAACGGCGGCGGGGACTACCCCGAAGCGGCAGCCGAGGCCCTGCAATCCGCCGTTGCGCTGAATTGGCGGCGCGGTCAGGGCAAGCGGCTGCTGTTCCACGTCGCTGACGCACCCCCACACAAAAGGCAGGCGCGCGCCTATCTGAATGCCGCCAAGACGGCCGCACGCAACAATATCCAGATATTCGGGCTGGGCGCGTCGGGTGTCGGGCCTGAATCAGAACTGCTGATGCGTCAGGCCTCGGCCATGACGCAAGGTCGGTATCTGTTCCTGACCGATGACAGTGGCGTAGGCAACAGCCATGCGGAGCCGACCATCGCCTGTTATCAGGTCACCAAGCTGACCGATCTTATGATCCGCGTGCTGCGCTCTGAACTGACCGGCCGCCGGATAGAGGCCTCCAAGGGCGCGGTCATCCGCAAGGTCGGTGCCTATCGCAACGGGGTCTGCCTGAACTGAGCGCGCCGGCCCTGATAGCGACCTGACTTCAAGCAGCGTCAGGTGCTGGTAGGACGCTTAATGAGACCAAGGCTGACGGCGGGAACTGGCAAAGTTGTCGCCGTAGCCACCCGGCCGGATCACATGCTTGCGGGATTTCGGCTCCTGAACGGAAACCGCCAGTCCGACCCGCTTGGCATAGTCCAGCGCCTCTTCTTTCGAGGCGAACCCGATCCGCACCTGCTTTTGCGTATCACCCGACCCGGACCATCCCATCAGCGTATCCCGCTCCGGCGCTTCGCTGCGCGGAAACTCCAACACCCAGTCCTGCGTCCGGGCCACACCCGATTGCATGGCGGTTTTGGCAGGTTTGAAAAGACGAGCGGGCATCATCACATCTCCTTGGCTACGGAACCCATATCGCAGAAAACCCCGCTTGGGTTCAAGGGGCCGGTCGATCAATTGCGAGCCTGTGTCGCTACCGCGCAAGTTGCAGTTAGAGACAGCCCATCACAGAATTAGTCACGAGTGGTCACCTGCACATGCTCGTATTGTTCCTCAAGCTGCGCGACCTCCGCTTTCGAGAGCGGGATTCCATCAAGCCAAAGTTTTTTGAGCGATGGCAGCTGCGCAATTCGTGGAAGGACGCCCTTTGCGGTTAGGACGGTCTGCTCATCATATCCGCCGACTGACAGATATTCCAGATCAGGTAGCGCCTGCAGCAGGTCCAGGTCATTCTCCGTGATGTCCAATGCCCAGATATCAAGCTCGCGCAGCTGGCGCATCTCGCAGATGCTTTTTAGTCCCTGTCGACCGACGCGGTTCGCACAAACACAAAGGTCGGTAATGCTCTTTGACTTGGCAAGCGTTGCCGCCTTTTCATCATCAAGGCCGCCCCACTTCAAATCCAGGCTTTTCAACTCACTATGGCTTGCCAACTTGCGAAGTGCACGTTGGGAGAAACTTGAGTGCTGAGCGCTCAAAGTGTTCAGACTTGGTAGATCGGCAATATGTACAAGGTCATCCGTTTTCAGCCCGCTGGCTCGTAAATTGCGGAATGACGATGGCAGCAACATTCCCTTGAGCGATCCATGATCATGGAAACCGGAAACATTGATTTCCTCCAGGCCCGGAACGCTCAGCAACTGGCGAAACGCTGCACGGGTTACGATGTTATATACACGTATCGAGCGGATCGAGGGCCAACTCGACAATACCTGCGCCCACTTGACGTCGAAGACACCGCCACCGGATGCATAGAACGCGTCAATAGGTTTATGGGGATTGAGCTGCCGCAGTTTGGCAACCGAAAGCGGCTCTTCAATTGAAACCACAATTGGTTCGGCGTTTGAGTCATCTACCATTTGGGCCGATACTTATGCTGGATCATGAACTACGGATTGATATGGCGGGGCCGATAATTTGCACATCATATGCGCGCTGACAGTCCAAAATTTTGCGTTTTGTTGTGAGATAGGCGTCGCAATCACCGCAAGTCATAGCTAACGGAGCGCTTATCAACAATACCGCCTGTGAAAACCGCAAAGCAGCGTCGTCAACCGGGTACGAGGGAGTGAGGGGTGGGGTGGGTGGTGCTGCACCCGGTTGACGACTGTCTTGCTGCTTGCAACTCTATCTAGACAGAACAATCCAGCGCTGGCAATAGAAATATACATCTAGATGTGGTGTTTTATTTCTTCATATCAACCCAGGGTTTTAATTTGATATTAACTAAGTTGCTGATGCGATGCGGAGATACGAGATGACTGATGTTGCTGAAGCGCCTGCGGAAATCGCCCGCCCCAAGCTGGAAGGCGGCAAGCCGATCGTGCTGCATACGGAGTTTGAGCCCGCAGGTGACCAGCCGACTGCCATTGCTGATCTGATCCAGGGAATCAGTAGCGGAGACCAGTCGCAGGTCTTGTTGGGAGCAACTGGCACCGGCAAAACCTTCACCATGGCCAAAGTGATCGAAGCGACCCAACGGCCTGCCATCATCCTTGCGCCCAACAAAACCCTTGCCGCGCAGCTTTATGGTGAGATGAAGGGATTTTTCCCGGAAAACGCTGTCGAATATTTCGTCAGCTATTACGACTATTATCAGCCCGAGGCCTATGTGGCGCGCTCGGACACCTACATAGAAAAAGAATCGCAGATCAACGAGCAGATCGACCGGATGCGCCATTCCGCCACCCGGGCGTTGCTGGAACGTGATGACGTGATCATCGTCGCCTCGGTCTCGTGCATCTACGGGATCGGCTCGGTCGAGACCTATGGCGCGATGACCCAGGATCTGGTGACGGGCAAGGACTATGACCAGCGCAAGGTGATGACCGATCTGGTGGCCCAGCAATACCGCCGTAATGACAA
The DNA here is from genome assembly GCF_054457435.1 of Halovulum sp. GXIMD14793. Taxonomy (NCBI): domain Bacteria; kingdom Pseudomonadati; phylum Pseudomonadota; class Alphaproteobacteria; order Rhodobacterales; family Paracoccaceae; genus Halovulum; species Halovulum sp. GXIMD14793. The sequence continues at coordinate 63,337 of NZ_JBTLNE010000014.1, forward strand.
TGCGTTTCAGCGTGGCAGTTTCCGGGTGCGGGGCGATAGTCTGGAAATCTGGCCCGCCCACCTTGAGGATCGCGGCTGGCGGTTGTCGTTTTTCGGGGATGAATTGGAGGGCATTACCGAATTTGACACCCTGACCGGGGCCAAAACGGCCGAGATCGAAAAGGTCCGGGTCTATGCAAACTCCCACTACGTCACCCCGCGCCCGACCATGCATCAGGCGATCAAGGGCATCAAAGCCGAACTCGCGCTCCGGCTGGAACAATTGGTGGCTGAGGGCAAGCTGCTGGAAGCGCAGCGGCTGGAACAGCGCACCAATTTCGATCTGGAGATGCTGGAGGCGACCGGCGTCTGCAACGGCATCGAAAACTACTCGCGCTATCTGACCGGGCGCGCACCGGGCGAACCGCCACCCACCCTGTTCGAATACATCCCCGACAACGCGATTGTGTTTGCCGATGAAAGCCATGTCTCGGTGCCGCAGATCGGTGGCATGTATAAGGGCGATTTCAACCGCAAGCGCACGCTATCCGAACATGGCTTCCGCCTGCCGTCCTGCACCGACAACCGGCCCTTGAAGTTTGAGGAATGGGACGCAATGCGCCCGCAATCGGTCTTTGTCTCGGCCACGCCGCAATCTTGGGAGTTGGAACAGGCAGGCGGTGTCTTTGCCGAACAAGTGATCCGCCCCACAGGGCTGCTGGACCCGCAGGTGGAAATCCGCCCGGTCGAAACCCAGGTGGATGATCTGCTGGACGAAATCCGCAAGGTGGCGGGCGAAGGCAACCGGGTGCTGGTCACAACCCTGACCAAGCGTATGGCCGAGGATCTGACCGAATATCTGCACGAACAGGGCATCCGTGTGCGCTATATGCATTCCGATATCGACACGCTGGAGCGCATCGAAATCCTGCGCGACCTGCGGCTTGGCGCGTTCGACGTGCTGATCGGCATCAACCTGCTGCGTGAGGGTCTGGACATCCCCGAATGCGGTCTGGTCGCCATTCTGGACGCGGATAAGGAGGGGTTCTTACGCTCTGAAACCTCACTGATCCAGACCATTGGCCGCGCCGCGCGAAACGCCGAGGGCCGCGTGATCATGTATGCCGACCGCATCACGGGGTCGATGGAGCGGGCGCTTGGTGAAACCAATCGCCGCCGCGAAAAGCAGATGGCTTATAATGAAGAACACGGCATCACGCCCGAGACGGTGAAGAAAAACGTATCGGACGTGCTGGAAGGCTTGTGGAAGGGAGATACCGACCAATCCCGCGTTACCACCAAGGTCGACAAGCCCATGGTCGGCGCCAACCTGTCTGCACATCTCGACGGTCTGAAAAAGGACATGCTGAAAGCTGCCGAAAACCTGGAATTCGAAGAAGCCGCCCGCTTGCGCGACGAAATCCAGCGGCTGGAGGCTGTGGACCTCGCTATCGCCGACGACCCACTGGCCCGGCAATCGGCCGTCGAAGCAGCCTCCAAAGCTGCGGTGAAGCGCGAGGGACGCAGCACAGCCGGCAAGCCGGGGCAGCGTGGGGGGAATGTGCGGCGGCGGAAATGAGGCTGTAAGTCGTAGAGGGGACAAGTGATGCCATCACAAACTGTGAGCACCTAACAAACCCTGACCGCAACGCAATTGCTGCAACTTCCCCTGAAATTACAATGGCCATATCTTTTGGTGCGAAGGATGGGATTCGAACCCCAACTGGACGCCTCCTCAAGGCGCTGCCTCTGCCGATTGGACTAGGCCCGCCTAGAGGCGCGTTGCTACGGATTTCTATAAAAGCAGAAAACCCCTTCGCGCACCCTCGACCGGGCAAAGTTAGTCGTAGGTTCGACTACCAACTTGTTGCGGAGCATTAAGCTAACCTTCATAACTGCTGACCTGCCCCCCGAAACTTCCCTCGTTCTGATGTAGAGTTTGCTCAACCTTTTGAAGGAGCAAACGAATGCGAAAGAGCCGTTTCACGGAAGTCCAAATCATTGGGATGATCAAAGA
>NZ_JBTLNE010000015.1:0-64378 GCF_054457435.1 Halovulum sp. GXIMD14793
TCTGGCGGTGAACGATGATTGCTGCCGCGAGAACCTGTGCCTGATGGCCGACACCAGTATCTCGGGTGCCCGCGTCGCGCGGGAACTGGATGCGCTTGTCCGGGTCTATGGCAGACCGGCCAGCATAGTCAGCGACAACGGGACCGAGTTCACCAGCCGGGCGATCCTGAAATGGGCCAACGACAACAATGTCGAGTGGCATTACATCGACCCGGGCAAGCCGCAGCAGAATGCCTTCATCGAGTCATTCAACGGAAGCCTGCGCGACGAGCTCCTGAACGAGGAGATGTTCGACAGCCTAGAGGATGCAAGGCGCAAGCTGGCGCTCTGGCGATACGACTACAACAACGTCAGGCCGCACTCATCGCTCGGCAACCAAACACCCGCAGAAGCGCGCCGGACGCTTGAGCAATTTGAGGGCTCCGCGCCCGGCGCGCTTGCCCAAAACGAAACCAACGAATATGAAAACCAGACCCGCAGACTCTCGTTATGAATGAGGGAGCCTCGGGGGGCAGGTCACGCTGGAAACCGAAATTCCAGGCAAAGCGCCGGAGTGTTTTGGCCCAGGTCCGCAATCACCTGATTGCAAAGGGCCTTAGACCGCAAGACAAGTGGTGCTTATGGATCGATGTGGATGTCTGTGACTATCCTCCCGACGTGTTGAACCGCCTGCTGGATACACGGGCCAGTGTTGTCGTGCCCAACTGTGTGCTGGACCCAGCGGGCCAGAGCTTTGACATGAACTCTTTCGTGGAGATGCACGGGAGCCGCGATTACAGGTACTACAAACGCTGCCACGGTGGGGTGTTCCAGCCACCGATTGGCTATGGCGGTCGGCGACATCTGAATAATCTGCGTTTCGTTAACCAGACCCACCTGACAGGTGTTGGCGGAACCATGCTGCTTGTCCGCGCCGACCTGCACCGTGCCGGTCTTATCTTTCCTGAGCGGCCTTATTGCGACCTGTTAGAGACGGAAGGTTTTGGCAAGTTGTGCTGCGATTTCGGGGTCACGCCGATTGGCTTGCCGAACCTTGAGATCCGGCATGTGAAATCATAGGGACTGCTCAGGGCCATTTCGCGACCGGGGGCAGGGACATCAGCACGGCTTCGGGGTTGTGACCGGTTTGCAGGCCGAACTGGGTGCCGCGGTCATAGACCAGGTTGAACTCGGCATAGCGCCCGCGTTTGATCAGTTGCCAGTCCCGGTCTGCGTCGGTCCAGGCTTCGGGCATGCGGCGTTCCGTGATCGGGACAAATGCGTTGATGAAGGCGCGGCCGACGTCCTGGGTGAAAGCGAAGTCCGCCTCCCAGTCATCGGTGCAATGGTCGTCATAGAAGATGCCGCCGACACCCCGTGCCTCGCCCCAGTGGCGGATCATGAAATAGTTATCGGCCCAGGCTTTGAATTTGGGGTAATAGGCTGGGTCATGCGCGTCGCAGGCGGATTTCAGCTGCGCATGGAAAAACTCCGTATCCTCGGCAACCTCAACCATCGGGTTCAGATCGGCGCCGCCGCCGAACCACCAAGCATGCGGGGTCCAGAACATGCGCGTGTTCATGTGAACGGCGGGTGTCTTGGGGCTTTGCATATGCGCAACCAGTGAGATGCCCGAGGCCCAGAAGCGCGGATCGTCGTCAATCCCGGCCAGGTTGGGTCGGGCGCGCATAGACCGGCGCGCGGCCTCTCCCAACTCACCATGCACGGTGGAAATATTGACGCCTACCTTCTCGAACACACGCCCGCCGCGCATGACAGACATCACGCCGCCACCGGCATCCGAGCCGTCCCCAGCATCGCGGCGGGTTTCCTTGCGTTCAAAACGGCCGACGGGATGATCGGCGAATGGACCACTGTCCTGCGCGTCCTCAAGACCTTCAAACGCTGCGCAGATCTGGTCGCGTAACTCTGTAAACCAAGCACTTGCGCGGGCTTTCTCGTTGGTCAGATCATCGGACATTGGTCATCTCCCTTGCGGATCAAAGGGTGATACGATGGTCATACGCCAAGGACAATGGGGCTATTGCGGCGCGTCCCGTTTGGTGTCCGTGCCGAGGAACCCGCCTGATTGCCGGTCCCACAGGGTCGCATAGGTGCCGCCAGTGGCCAGCAGGTCGTTATGGGTGCCGTCCTCGACGATGCGGCCCTGATCCAGAACGATGATCCTGTCCATTTGCGCAATGGTGGACAGGCGGTGGGCGATGGCAATGACGGTTTTACCCTCCATCACGCCATAAAGTGTGTGCTGGATGGCGGCCTCGACCTCACTGTCGAGGGCCGAGGTGGCCTCGTCCAGGATCAGGATCACCCGCGCCAGCGCAATTCGCTGCCGCTGCCCGCCGGACAGCTTCACACCGCGTTCGCCGACATGCGCTTCATAGCCCTTGCGTCCCTCCTGATCCTGCAGGTCCTGAATGAACTCATGCGCTTCGGCACGCGCTGCTGCCTCGGCAATCTGCTGGTCCGTTACGCCATTTTGGCCATAGGCGATGTTGTCACGGACAGACCGATGCAGTAGCGCGGCCTCTTGCGCTACCATGCCGATCTGGGACCGCAGGCTGTCCTGCGTAACGGTAGTGATATCCTGACCATCGATCATGATCCGGCCCTGTTCTGCTGCATGAAAACGCAGGATCAGGTTGACCAGGGTCGATTTGCCAGCGCCAGAGCGGCCGACCAGACCCACCTTCTGGCCAGCCGGGATGCTAAGCGAGATGTGGTCCAGGCCCCCCACCCCTTTGCCATAGTGGTGGCTTCCATCATCCATTCGACCATGCCGGTGATCCGCAGCGACAGGGCCAGTGCTGCAGCGACCAGCCCGACAGTCGCCGCACCGTTCTGCCAAAGCACGATGGTAAAGCCGGTCAGTCCGACGATGATGACACCGTCCAGCACCGTGATCGTCATGTTGATGGCAACTTCGACCCGTTGAAGCGAAAAGAACGCCTGCCGCGTTTTTTCGACCCGCTGGCGCGCATCGTTTTCCTGCATCGCGCTGTCGGCAAACAGTTTGACCGTGTCGATGTTTGACCAACTGTCCACCAAATGCCCGGTCATGGCAGAGCGGACGGTTTGGAAGGCCTCGCTTGTGCGCGTGAATGCCGGTATCAGCACCCACATCGTGACGGCATAAAGCGCCAGCCACAGCAGGATCGGCAACATCAGGCGCAGATCGGCAGAGGCCATAAGGATGGTGATGCCGACCAGATAAACCATGACATAGGCCAGCGCGTTGATGACATTATAGATGGCGCTTGAGGCGTTGGTGCCGATCTCAATCGCCCGGCTTGCCGTGCGCCCGGCCAAATCGTTCTGAAACCAGCCTACTGATTGCTGCCCCACATGGCGGACGGCGCGCCAGCGAAACAATGTCGCCGCATTGGGCCGGAGGCCAAGGTCATTGGTCCCCTCGCGCAGGTAATGAGAGATTGGCCGCAGCACCAGCAGCATCAGCGCAGCAAAGGCCAGCTCCCAGCCAAGGGTTTGCCAAAGGGTGCCACGTTCAATTTCGGAAAGCCTGTCGATCAGGCGCCCAGCGTACCCGATCAGCCAGACCTCAATCGACGCGGCGATGATGGTAAAGATCAGGCTGGCGATCAGGACTTTGCGCAGTGGCGCAAGGCTGGCCCGCAGATACGGGCCAACCCTTGGGTCAGGTGGCGTAGCGGCAGGCTGGTAGGGGTCGGCCAACCCCTCCAGCGGTGCGGCAAGGCGGCGAAGGAAGGTTTTCATTCCGCCGCTGTCGGGTTGGTGTCGGTGCCAAGGAACCCGCCTGATTGCCGGTTCCACAGGCCGGCATAGGTGCCGCCTGCAGCGAGCAGATCGTCATGGGTGCCGTCCTCTACAATGCGGCCCTGATCCAGAACGATGATCCGGTCCATCTGCGCGATTGTCGACAGACGGTGCGCGATGGCGATCACGGTTTTGCCTTCCATCACGCCGTAAAGCGTGCGCTGGATGGCGGCCTCGACCTCGCTATCAAGGGCCGAGGTTGCCTCGTCCAGGATCAGGATCGGTGCGTCCTTTAGGATCACCCGCGCCAATGCGATCCGCTGCCGCTGGCCACCGGACAGCTTCACACCCCGCTCTCCAACCTGAGCATTGTAGCCCGCGCGCCCCTTCGGATCCCTCAGGTCCTGAATGAAGCTATGCGCCTCCGCCCGCTTGGCGGCGGCGATAACTTCAGCCTCGGTTGCATCGGGGCGACCGTAAAGGATGTTATCGCGCACCGAACGATGCAGCAGGGAACTGTCCTGCGTGACCATGCCTATTTCGGCCCGCAGGCTGTCCTGCGTGACCTTTGACACGTCCTGATCGTCGATCAGGATCTGCCCGCCTTCGACATCGCGGAAGCGCAGCAACAGGTTCACCAGCGAGGATTTGCCCGCGCCAGAGCGTCCGATCAGGCCCACACGCTGCCCCGCCGGAATGGTCAGCGACACATTGTCGAGACCACCCTTGCCCTTGCCATAGTGATGCGTCAGCCCGTCGAAACGGATCTCGGCATTGGCCACCTGCAAAGGTTTGGCGTCTGGTGCATCGACCACGGCCTGCGGCACGGCAATGCTTTCCAACCCTTCTCGGATCACGCCGAAATGCTCAAAAATGCGGACCGTCAGCCACATGATCCAGCCGGTCATGGCGTTCAGCCGCACCGTCAGCGCCACGGCGGTGGACACTTCGCCAATCGTCAGGGCGCCCGCGGTCCACAGCCAGATCGCCGGACCGACCAGCATCAGGAAGGCCAGAGCGTTCACCGCTGCAATCCCGGTGATCATCAACGAGAACAGCCGCAAAATACGCGAGAACCGCAGTCGGTGCCGGGACATGGCCGACTTGGCATAAGTTTCTTCGCGCGACGCATGGGAGAACAGCTTGACCGTTTCGATATTGGTATAGGCATCGACCACCCGTGCCGTCACGGCAGAGTTGGCATGGCTGAGTTTTTCCGAGGCCTGACCAATCTTGGGAGCCAGCCAGATCACAAAGCCCAGATAGATGCTGACCCAGATCAAAAGCGGGAGCGCCAGCCGGATGTCCATCTGCGACAGCACGATAAAGGTGCCGATCACAAAAATGGCGGCATGCCAGAAGCCTTCGAACATCAGGAATATGCTGTCCTCGACCGCATAACCCATATTCATGACCCGGTTCGCCAGCCGCCCGGCGAAGTCATTCTGGAAAAAGCCGACCGACTGACCCAGCATGTGCTTATGCGCGCGCCAGCGGGCCTGTGGCACCATATTGGTCGAAAACGCCCGGAACAGCAGAGCAAAGTTCACCGATATGGTGATGGGCCGAAGGAACAGAATCAACACGGCGGCAAAGGCAAGCTCTGCCCCATGTAATCCCCAGAAATCCGCACGACCGGCAGCGGTCATCAGGTCGATGACATGCCCGGCATAATAGATCAGCGCGGTTTCCAGAAGCGCGGCACAGAGGCCTGCAATGGCGACCATGCCCAGCACCTTGCGAAAGGGCTGAATATGCTCCCATAGATAAAGCCGCAGGGTCTTGGGCGGCGTGGTTTCTTTGTAAGGCTGGAACGGATCAACGAGGTTCTCAAAATCAGGCATGATAGCCCTCCGTCAAAGCGAAAAAGGGGAAGGACTGCGTAGGCGCAGCGACGGCAAACATCTGAGTGCAAAGGCGAGTCATGGCTGCCCTCCCAAGGGGCAAAAAAGGTCGGAATGTCAGGAAGTGAGGCTGCCTAGCGCAGCCATCTACGGCGTTGCGCTGGTGTCAGCTAAATCGTGAGCCGCAGAATTCCATCAAAAGACCTCTCCATGAGTCGATGTGGGTCGTATAGACCGTTTGCGACATTCCGTCACCCCCCTTATCAAGAAATATTTTCGCCGTGATATTGCTCGCTTTTTCTGGGTTTCCGCCCGGCTGGCGCTATATTGCGGATCGCAGGCTTGCGGGGCAGCAACATGAAATTCTTTGCAGATATGATAGCGCCGTTTGGCGCGGCCGAAGGCGTGATGCCAAACCGGCTTGGGCCGTTTCTGGGATGGGCTTTGCGCGGATCGGGGCGGACATTCCTGATTGCTTTGGCGATTTCCGTTGCCGTTGGACTGTCCGAGGTTGCCGGGGCCGTGCTGATCGGCTGGTCAATAGATCAGGCGCAAAAGACCGGGCCGGAGTTTATCCGTATCGCCGCATTCAGCCTGATCGGCATTGCGCTGTTCTTTGTTGTCCTGCGCCCGGCCCTGATGGCGCTGAACGCCGCGATGCAGTCGGTTGCGCTTGGCCCCAACCTGTTTTCGCTGATCCTGTCGCGGTTGTTCCGCTACACGCTGGGCCAGTCGATGCGGTTCTTTGACGACGATTTCGCCGGGCGCATTGCACAAAAGGCGCAGCAGACCGCGCGGGCGCTGACCGATGTGGTGTTAGAGACGGCGAATATCGGCGGCTTTGTTGTGGCCTCGGTCCTGGGCGCGACGCTGATCATGGGTTCGGTGAACTGGCGGCTGGGTTTGATCCTGCTGGTCTGGGTTGCGGCCTATTCGATACTGATCCGGGCGTTCCTGCCGCGCATTCGGGATCGGGCGCGGGCTGCGGCGCGGGCCATGGTGACCGGGCAGGTGGTCGATACGATCACCAATATCACGATGGTCAAGCTGTTCAGCCATGGCGCGCATGAAGATGACGCCGCCAAGGATGCACTGTCCGGGTTTCGCGATGCCGGGCTGGAGTTCGGTGCGGTCGTTGTCTGGTTCCGGCTGGTGCTGTTCACGCTGGCCGGATTGCTGCCGACCGCCTTGATCGGAACAACGCTGTGGCTGTGGTCTGCCGGTCAGGCGACCGCCGGGGATATTGCCATCGCAGGCCTGCTGGCGACACGTCTGGCGCAGATGTCCGGCTGGGTCAGTCATACGGCGCTGGGGATATTTGCGAATATAGGCGAGATCGAGGATGGCATTCGCACCCTGTCACCCGCGCACGAGATCGTCGACCGCCCGAATGCGATAGAGCTTAAGCGGGGCCGGGGTGCCGTTGCGTTCAAGAATGTCTCGTTCGGATACGGGCGAGAGGATCGCGCGGCACTGGACGGGTTTGATCTGCATATCGAACCGGGCGAGAAGGTTGCGCTGGTCGGTCAGTCGGGCGCGGGTAAGACCACGGCGGGATCGCTTTTGCTGCGGCTTTATGAGGTCGAGGGTGGGGCGGTCACCCTGGATGGGGTGGATATCCGGGACCTGACGCAGGACAGTCTGCGTCGTCAGATATCGGTGGTGCGGCAGGAAACCCCCATGTTCAACCGCCCGGCGGCAGAGAATATCCGCTATGGTCAGATCGAGGCCAGCGACGCCGCAGTGCACGAAGCAGCAGCGCGCGCCTCGGCCCATGACTTTATTCAGGGCCTTCAGGATTATCGCGGGCGCGAAGGCTATGAGGCACATCTGGGCGAACGCGGTGTAAAGCTGTCCGGGGGGCAGCGCCAGCGTATCGCCCTGGCTCGCGCGATCCTGAAAGATGCCCCGGTCCTAGTGCTGGACGAGGCGACCTCGGCCCTCGACAGTGAGGTGGAGGCGGAAATTCAAGCGGCTTTGAACGAAGTCATGCAAGGCAAGACGGTGATCGCCATTGCGCACCGGCTATCCACGATTGCCCAGATGGACCGGATCATCGTGCTGGATCAGGGACGCATCGCGGAACAGGGCACCCATGATGCCTTGCTGGAAAAAGATGGCCTTTATGCCCGTTTCTGGAGCCGGCAGTCTGGTGGTTTCCTGGATCTGGAAGCTGCCGAGTAATAGCGACGCTCGGACCGAAGACTAAGCGGGGGGTTCGCAATCGCCGCGTGATGTTCTGCCGGGCAGCCGCAGGATTGATCGAGACGAAGATATAACTTGGCGCAACCGTCTCCTGCCTTAGAATGTCACCATGTAAATGGTGACCTTCGTATTGTTCAACAGCAATGCGGTCGTGCTACGCCGACAAAAAAACAGACCGCATAACTCGGGAGGAAGCACAATGAAACTTGTGATGCATGCTGCTGTGATCTGTTGTCTGGCCGCCTCTGGGGCTCAGGCTCAGGATTGGACAAAGTCGCAATGGGGCGCGGAGGATGAGATCGGCGCGGCCAACCGGATCACGCCGGCCAGCGTCAAAGCCGCCGCTGGTCTGGTCACGCAAGGCAAGACCTACAATCTGGGGATTGTGGTGGATTCGAAGACACCAGCCTTTGCGCCGCGCTCCATGAGCCTGACTGTGCTTCAGCCCAATCAGGTTGAGACAAAGGGTCTGGGCGGCAATCAGATGACCTATAATGACGATATCTTTATGGGCTGGCTGGGGATTGGTCCGCAGATCGACGGGTTGGGCCATATCGGTGTCGGTCATACCTACTATAACGGGTTCAAATCACCGGATTTTGCCAAGGCTGACGGACTGACCAAGCTGGGGCTGGAGAAGCTGCCGCCACTGGTTGCACGCGGTGTGATGCTGGATATGGCAGCCTATTACGGTAAGGACATCCTTGATGAAGGCACCGCCTATACCAAAGAGGATGTCATCGCCGCCGCCGAGCAGCAGGGCGTCGAAATCCGCGAAGGCGATGTCGTGCTGTTCCATTCGGGCTGGCTGAACCTGCTTGATGGTGAGACCCCGGATCACAAGCGTTATGTCTCGGTCGAGCCGGGATTGGGTGTTTCAGGGGCGGAGTATCTGGCCGAAATTGGTGTCGTAGCCGTTGGCGGCGATACCTGGGGGCTGGAGGCCGTGCCGTTTGAAGACCCGCAGAACGGGATTTTCAAGGTTCACCAGATCCTGCTGCCGCAACATGGGATTTATATTCTGGAAAACATGGACAGCCGCGAACTGGTTGCCGATGGCGTGCATGAGTTCATGTTCGTGCTGGGTGTGACCCGTATGCGCGGCGCGGTGCAGATGATGATCAACCCAACGGCCATCCGCTGATGCAACCGGCCCGGGGCGTTTTGCTGACGCTCCGGCAAGTCCATCGCCTGCTTGGTTGACGCAAGTGAGGGCGGGGCAGTATCCCTTGGCAGTGGAGGGGATTGCCATGGTTTCATGTCTTGTTCGGGCCATTGTGCGCTTTGATCGGCATTGCTGCGCGTGCTGGGTGCTATGTTTGTCGGTCTTTTCAACTGGTCCCAGCCTTGCCAATGAGCTGGTCTTGCTGCCAGGTCAAAGCCTATCGGTCGAAGTGGGAAAGGACAGCCATGTTTTGCTGACGCTGTCGGAGGAGGCGCTGATGGTCTCGGGGCCGGTAGGGCCTGATATATCCGTGGCGTTCTATGAAGAGTTGCTCCGGTTCGATCAGCACATTGGTATCGCGCAAGACATCAATGGTAATGGCTGGACCGACCTGATGATCCTGGATGGTGTCGGCTATGGCGGCGTCAATCTGTTCTAACAGATTCTGATTTTCGCACCGCAAAGAGGATGGCAGCCAGCGGGAAATATTGGCAATCCTGAAATCCTGCCGAATGGCAAGGGATTAGTCAGCTATGCGCGATCTGGGCCGTCCTGGTATGAAACGCATTATCGGATTGCACCGGACGGTCTGCCCTATGTTGCAACGGTGCAGGCCATGAACTTCTCGGGTTTTATGCTGCGCGAGGAAACATCACCAGAGGGTAAGGTGCTACGGCGCTTTCTGGTTGCCGAAGGTACGCCAGTGATCGACCCGGCAGAGCCGATTGTGACGCAGGTCGCCGACACCGGGGCGACCATCATGCCCGGTGGTCAGTCGGTTTTGCCTGCTGGGACACAAGTCACTGGGTTTGACTATGATGAAACCACCGGTTGGGTTCTGGTCGAAACCCCGGATGGGCATCGCGTTTTTGTGGATCCCGAGGCGCTTGTCCTGCCGGACTTTAAAGAGTAGTGCCTCCGGCGGGGATATTTGCGGAACAATGAAGCTATGATGAAGCGGGTGATGATCATTGGTCAGCCGGGCGGCGGGAAGTCGTGGCTTGCGGCTGAGATGGGGCGGATCACGGGATTGCCTGTGGTGCATATCGACAAGATCCATTGGCAGTCCGGCTGGGTGGAGCGGTCGCGGGCCGAGAAGGGCCGGCTGTGTGCCGAGGTGCATGCGCGCGACGCGTGGATTTTCGAGGGTGGGCATTCGGCGACTTGGCCGGAACGGCTGGCGCGGGCCGACACCTTGATCTGGGCCGATGCGCCGCTTTGGCTACGTTATTTGCGTGTGTTGCGGCGAACGGCATTCAGTTATGGACAGGTGCGCCCGGATATGGCCGAGGGATGCCCCGAGCAGTTGAGCTGGGAGTTTCTGCGCTGGATCTGGAACACGCGGCATAGCGCGCGCCGAAAGATGCAGACGATCTTTGACGATCCGCCCGCGCATCTGGTGTGTCATCACCTTCGGGGGCCGGGACCGGTGCGGGCCTTTTTGCGGGATTTGAAGGTGTGATTGTTTTGAATATGTGTCCCCTCTCGTTGTGACTTGGCTTGGTCTGCCTTGCTGAAACAGGTAGGCTGACGGCATGGTCGAGCGTCGGCGCAAGGATGTCTGAACGTGCCAGAATATGGGCCGGAAAGCATAAAGGTGCTTAACCTCCAGGAGGGACTACGCGAGCGACCTGAGATGTATCTTGGTGATGTTGGTGCACTGGGGGCTGCGAGATTGATCGGCTTGGCCGTGGACGTCCTGCTTGCGCTTGTGGTTAATCGAGACGGGGCCGTTTGTTTCAAGTCAGACGCGTCTCTTAGCGTTTATTTGGCAGGGCGTCAGGCCCAAGTGGTGGTCGACTATTGCGTTGATGAATGTCCGGACTTTCAGCGGCGCTGTAAGTCGCTTTTGGCTTATTCTAATACGCTTATGCCTGATGAGTTTGCGCTGCATAGAAGCGAAAATTCACCGGCGCCGATGCCCATTCTTCGCGCGTTTTCGACGGAGTTGGTGCTTTATCGTTCTTTGGATGGCAAGGTAGAGCCTGTGTACCCCGCAGACCATAAAGCTATGTTTGCTCAGCCAGGGCCGTCACAGAAAGGATCGGTTTGCGCGGAGTTCCGTATTGCGCAACAGATTGATCCAAGTGCCCTGACTGATGATGGCCTGAAGAGCGTTCTTGAGGGAGATTTGTCAGTCCCTGGTCTTGCCGTATCAAGCGTCAAGGTGATCCACCCAACCTGACTGATCTCATAGCCGGGCCGCGCGGAAGATCGCCTTAATCGCGTCGGTTCTGCGCGCTGGCACGCTAACGTTGTGTCAGGCTTGATTGGCGCAGCGCTTGGCGCGATAGTTCCTGCCCAGAGGAGGCTCGGGTATGATACCGATGCATATCATGCTGCCGATCGTCGTTTTGGGGATCGCCGCAGTGGTTTTGCTGGTGCATATGACCGGTGGCACGATGACGCGGCATATCGACGATTTGGCGGATGCGCAGGCGATCTGGGCCGGAGATCACCCGGATGAAGCGCGGATTGATGATCTTGGGCACGCTGCGCTGGTGCACCTGAACGACGGTCGGCGGGGCGTGATCCGGGCGTTTGGCGATGATGCAGTGGTGCGGCATCTGGACGGTTCGCCCGAGGTTGCGGATCAGCCCGATGGTTTGTTGCTGCATATGGATGATTTTATCGCACCGGCGATCCGGGTCGTCCTGGCGGACGAAGATGATCGGGCAGCATGGCGCACAGCGCTGCAGGCCCAAACAGAGGAGCTAGAGGCATGGACGACTTCACCTACCCCGACGTGATCGCGCTGGCGGTGCCGTTCTTTCTGATCTTCATGCTGGCCGAGATTACCTGGATCAAGGTCAAGGGTCGTGGCGGGCGGTATGAGACGCGCGATACGCTGACCTCGCTTTTGATGGGGGCGGGGAATTTTGCGTTTGGCATCCTACTGGCCTTTGTCGCCTATGGCTTTTTCACCTTCCTATGGCAGTTCCGGCTGTGGGATCTGGGGCATGCCTGGTATGTGATCCTGCTGTGCTTTGTGCTGGATGATCTGCGCTATTACTGGGTGCATCGTTTCGGGCATGAGGTGCGCTGGGTCTGGGCCAGCCATGTCAATCACCACTCTAGCCAGCATTACAACCTGTCGACGGCGTTGCGTCAGACCTGGACCGGGACGTTCACCTTTATGATGGTGATGCGCGCGCCGCTGATCCTGCTGGGGTTTGAGCCGCTGATGGTGATTTTCTGCGGTGCGGTCAATCTGGTGTATCAGTTCTGGATCCATACCGAGGCGATTGTGAAACTGCCCCGTTGGTTCGAGGCGGTGATGAACACGCCCAGCCATCACCGGGTGCATCACGGGCGCAATGCGCGCTATCTGGATGCGAATTATGCCGGGACCTTTATCGTCTGGGACAAGCTGTTCGGCACCTTCGTGCCGGAGCAAAAGGATGAGAAAGTCGAATACGGGCTGGTGCATAATCTGGGCACGTTCAACCCGCTGAGGGTGGCGTTTCACGAATGGATCGGGGTGTTCAAGGATATGTTTCAGCCGGGGATCAGCCTGAAACACCGGCTGATGTATGCGGTAATGCCGCCGGGCTGGAGCCATGATGGGTCGCGCCAGACCTCGCGCATGATCAAGGATGTTTATGTTCGTCGCAATCCCGATCAGGCCGGAATGCCGGGGCTGTGAGGCTGGATCAGGCGTTGGTGGCCGAAGGGCTGGCCGACAGCCGGTCGCGGGCGCAGGCGCTGATCGCGGACGGATTGGTGGCGGTTGATGGGGTCGTGATCCGCAAACCGGCGCAGACGGTGAGCGGACAGATCACGCTTTTGGGGGCCGGGCTGGAATGGGTATCGCGTGCGGCGCTCAAGCTGGTGGCGGCGTTGGATCGCTTTGACCTGTCGCCGGACGGCGCCGTTGCGCTGGATCTTGGTGCCTCCACTGGTGGTTTCACTCAGGTGTTGCTGGCGCGCGGTGCGGCGCAGGTTTATGCGGTGGATGTCGGGCATGGGCAGTTGCATGATCGCGTTGCAGCGGATGCGCGAGTGATCAATCTGGAGCGGACCCACGCCCGAGACTTGCCGGAGGACCTGCCGCCTGTTGATTGGGTGGTCAGCGATTTGTCTTTTATCTCGTTGCGCAAAGCACTGGGACCAGCATTGGCCGTTGCGGCCAAGGGGGCGGCGCTGGTGGCGCTGGTAAAACCGCAGTTCGAGGTTGGTCCACGCGGTGTTGGCAAGGGGGGCATCGTGCGCGACGCGGCCTTGCGGCAGCAGGCGCTGGCCGATTGCCAGGCCTTTGTTACGCGGGCCGGCTGGCAGGTTCTGGGGGCGATCGAAAGCCCGGTGCTGGGCAGCGATGGCAATCAGGAGTTTTTGCTGGTGGCCCGGAAATAGTCCCGAGATGCGCCAAATGGCGGGGTAGCGCTGTCTGCGCGCGCGGATTACCCCGACATTAATAGAGGAATGATCAAAGACCTGACCCGGGAAAGATTTCGCAATGATTGAGCTGTTCTTTGTCGCCTGTCTGAGCACCAATTCCGGGCAATGCGAAGAGCGCAGCCTGTTGTTCTCGCCCGAGATCAGCCAGAGAACCTGCATGATGAAGGCACCGCCCGAACTGGCGAAATGGGTGGAGGCGCATCCGCGTTGGCGGGTGGCAGAATGGTCTTGCCGGACCAATGGGGCGCAACGGACCTAGCGCTGACGTCGATATCTTGGAAACCGTTGAGGCCTGGGCCTAGAGCGTTTCACAAGAACGGTGCAGCTATCATTTCCCGGTTGTTAACCCGCATTTCCCGCGTATCACTGAGGTATGGAAACGACCCAGATCACACGGTTGGGCCATCTTGGCGATGGGCTGGCCGCAGATGGCACGGCGATCCCGTTCACCCTGCCAGGTGAAACGGTGGCGGTGGTGCCCTTTGCCGTTTTGACACCGTCAGCCGACCGGGTAGAGCCCAGTTGCCGTTACTTCGAAACCTGCGGCGGCTGCGCCCTGCAGCATGGTTCGGACGCTTTCCTGCGGCAGTGGAAAGCCGAGGTGGTTGGCCGCGCGCTGGCCGCGCATGGCATTGAAATCGAGGTTCCCGAAGCGCTTGACTTTGCGGCTGGGCTGCGCCGGCGGGCGGTGTTTGCCGGACAACGGGGGCGCAAGGCGGCGCGGCTTGGATTTCATGTGCGTGCCAGCCACGATCTGATTGATATCGACGACTGCCCTTTGCTGCTGCCCGATTTTCAGGCCTTGCGCCCCGCATTGCTGCAATTGACCCTCGCCGCTGCTTCGCGCCGTGGCACGGTGCGTCTGCAGGTCACTGCGACAGAAACCGGCTGGGACATAGATGTCAGTGGCGGGCGAGTTTTGGGTCAGGTGTTGCGCACCCATCTTGCCGGAATGATACCCCCGGACCTGGCCCGCCTGACATGGGAGGGGGAGCCGGTTCTGATGCCCAATGCACCGATGGTAAGGTTTGGTCAGGCCAGGGTGCCGCTGCCACCCAAAGCGTTCTTGCAGGTCAGTTCGCAAGCCGGGGCCGCATTGCTGCAACTGGTGCGCAAGGCCTTGGGCGAGGCCCGGCGTATCGCCGATCTTTTTGCCGGATGCGGGACCTTTTCGTTGCCCTTGTCCGAAACCGCAGAGGTGCATGCGGTTGAGGGGGATGCCGCAATGCTGGACGCATTGCAGGCGGGATGGCGCGGGGCGGATGGCTTGCAGGCCGTGACGACCGAAATGCGTGACCTGTTTCGCCGCCCGTTGACCAAGGACGAGCTTTCCCGGTTTCAGGCCGTGGTCATTGATCCACCGCGCGCCGGGGCCGAAGCGCAATCGCATGTGCTGGCAGAGGCCGGGCCGCCGGTGATTGCGGCCGTGTCCTGTAATCCGGTCAGCTTTGCGCGGGATGCGGCGATCCTTTTGGCGGGTGGCTATGCGTTGGATTGGGTCCAGCCGGTCGATCAGTTTCGCTGGTCACCGCATATCGAGATTGTCGCGCGGTTTTCGCGTTAATCTATAACATCTTGTGCAATACCTAAGACATCACGCATCATCGGGCGCGTTGAAGTCTCTGATGCCAGACAGCGTCAGATGGTTAAGGTTTTTCGCATGATGCTATAGGCGCAGGAATGCCTCGGGCGGCGCGTGGCCGATTTCTTCGCCGAGTGTCCGCAGAAATCCGACCATGCTCGCGGCGCGGGTTTCGGCCAGTTTGCGGCCTGTGTTGGTTTGCATCATCTGCGGTAGGCGCAACAGTTTGATTGCGAAATGGTCAAGGGATTGGGCCTGGTCATCCAACGCGCGGTCGCGTGCAAAAGGATCATCGGCATGTATCAAAGGGCGGGCCAGTTGCCCTGACACTGCGAAAGCCCGGGCGATCCCGATTGCCCCCAGCGCATCCAGCCGGTCTGCATCCTGCAAGATTTTCGCCTCAGGCGTTCTGGCCGGGATCCCTGCGGAGAAACTGTGTGCTGCAATGGCATGTTGGCAGGCGGCGATCTCAGCTTTCGAAAACCCCAGATGTTGCAGGATCGGCGCGGCGGTCTCCGCCGATAGGGTCGAGGCGGTTTTTCTGTCCGGGTGATCTTTGGGCAGGGAAACCAGATCGTGCAGATAGGCCGCGCCCAGCAGGACCTTGCGGTCGCTGCCTTCCGTGTCGGCAATCAGCGCGGCGTTGCGCCAGACCCGGTCGCTATGGGCCAGATCATGCGCGGGGTCTGTGCCGTTGAGGTGCTTTGACAGGTCCTGGCGCAGGGCTTGACGCAGCTGTGCCAGCGGATCGGTCATCCGATCTGGCCGCGCAGCCCGCCGGTCTGGCCCCGGTCCAGCAGCAGATGATCGACCAGAACGCAGGCCATCATCGCCTCGCCCACCGGGACGGCGCGGATACCAACGCAGGGGTCATGACGTCCCTTGGTTATGATCTCGGCCGGTTCGCCGCTGACTGTGATGGTTTTGCGCGGCGTCAGGATGGAGGAGGTCGGCTTGACCGCAAAGCGGCAGACAATGTCCTGCCCCGTGGATATTCCGCCAAGAATGCCGCCAGCATGGTTGGACGAGAACTCTGGCCCGTCTGGCCCCATGCTGATCTCGTCCGCATTCGCCTCGCCCGTCAGTTCAGCCGAGGCCATACCGGTACCGATTTCAACACCTTTGACCGCGTTGATCGACATCATGGCCGCTGCGATATCGGTGTCCAGCTTGCCATAAACCGGCGCGCCCAAACCTGCGGGCAGCCCGTTGGTGGTTACTTCGATTACCGCACCAACAGAGCTGCCGGATTTGCGCAGCCCGTCCAGATAGGGGGCCCATGCGGCGGCAGCTTCTGCATCGGGTGCCCAGAAGGGGTTGTTCGCGATTTCATCCATATCAAACCGGCTACGTTCGGCCCGATGCGGTCCCATCTGGACCATATAGCCGGTGATCGAAAGGCCGGGCACAAGCTTGGCCAACGCTTGGCGGGCCACGGCCCCGGCGGCAACACGTGCAGCCGTTTCGCGCGCGCTGGATCGCCCGCCGCCATGCGGATCGCGCAGGCCGTATTTAATGTGATAGGTGATATCGGCGTGGCCCGGACGGAACTTTTGCGCGATCTCGGAATAGTCTTTGGAGCGTTGGTCGGTATTGCGGATCAACAACTGGATCGGCGTGCCAGTGGTCTGTCCTTCGAATGTGCCGGACAGGATTTCCACCTGATCCGCCTCCTGCCGCTGCGTGGTATAGCGGTTCTGCCCGGGCCTGCGTTTATCGAGCCAGGTCTGAATATCCGCTTCGCTCAGCGCGATCCCCGGCGGGCAGCCGTCAATGACTGCACCCAGCGCAGGGCCATGGCTTTCGCCCCAAGTGGTAACCCGGAACAGATGTCCGAAACTGTTCAGTGACATGCGGCATTCCTCCAGCCCTGCTGGTAGCGCAGGTTGGAGGCAGAGGGAAGGGTGATGCAGGCCGGGATATCGCTACATAAAGGATATTTGGCGGTTCAGGCGGAGGATGATCAGCAACGATCAGGATTAGAGAGTGGCGACCCAATTAGGTTCGGCTAGCCGACGACAACTGAGCGTTGTCTCGTATTACATGTCTAACAAATGGCTTGGCCGAACTGGACCATGCCAATTCCGTCGATCCCAATGCGCAGTCAATTCGCGGCAGTCACGGGTTCCCGAACGCCCGCCACCTCGGTCAGAGGAATGACATTCCCACCGTTATCGACCAACACGGCGCTGCCATCCTCAATCCGGACCTCGGTGATCGGAACGAAGACACGTCCGGGCACACTGCCCATGGGTGTGTCATTCGCTGAATAAGAGGTACGGAAGGAATAAGCCCCCCTTGGGGCAAAGGTCAGATCAGCAAGACTGCCATCCCATGTCACCTCTGACGCGTCCGGCGGGATTGGCAGGCGCTGCACCACGGTGCCGCTGGCGTTCATCACTTCTAGCACGGCAGCATCTGCCCCGGGGGCGGGGGTGGTAGAGATGGTAAGCGGATTACCGACGAAGCTGACCGCGCCGGTTACCTGCGCCTCGCGCCCGATCCAGCTGGCGAGGTTACCGAGATTGGCGTCCGAGCTCAGCGCGGTATAGATCGCTGCCAGCGCATCATTGGTTTTGACCTGCTGTTCCACCGCAGAGAAATTGGCCAGTTGCGAGACGAACTCAGTCGATTCCATTGGTTTCAGCGGATCCTGATTGCGCATCTGCGCGGTCAGAAGGGACAAAAAGGTCTGAAAATCGCCGCTGATCGCGGATTTTTCTTCCTTGGTATTGTTAAGCGACGTTGCGGCAGCACCTGCGGCGCTGGTGGTCACATTTGTATCAACAATCATCCCGGTCTCCTGCTGTCAAAGGCGAATATCAAGTTGGCCATCGTCCAAAACCCGCGAGCCGATCTGGCCTGTTGCGTTTTCCGGCGCGACATTGTCCTCAAGAGAAAGACCCGTCCCCAACGCATCCTTTTGGTGTTTTGCTCCATGCGACGCAAAATTCAGGGAGGCACCGTCAAAGCCAGCCTCTGCCAGGTTGCGCAGCAACTCATCGGCGTGGCGGCGGATCAGCGCCTCAACCTCTGGCCGTTCCGCCGACAAGGTGGCGGTCAACGCCCCTTCAAGCCCGCTGAAACTGATCCTCACTCGCCCCAATTCCGGCGGATCGAGCCGAAGTTCCAGATTCCCCCCCGTTGTCGGGTCCGCGTTTTGCAAAAGACGCACCACCTGTTCCGTCACCCGGGGCGGCACGGCAAGGACCGAGCGGGCCGCTTCGGTCGGTGCGGTCGGCATGTCCCGCGAAGATGGCGCTGGAATTGCGGGTTCTTCGGTCGGCGTCGCTGGGTCTGAACTAAACACGATGTCTGCCGTAGGGGCTGCTGGTCCCGAAGCGGCAGGCGACGTTGGAACAGGACTGGAGACCTGCGGCGCGGTCACCGCAATTCGTGGCGGTGATGGCTGGTCGCCTTCGTTATCCGCTGCCTCTTGAGTTGTGGGTTGCTCAGGCTCGGCAACGGGGTGTGCGAAGCTCTGGTTTGCTGCGGCTTTGCCATAAGTTGGCTCTGACAGCGTTGACTGAGGCGTAGTGGATTGGGATGTCGTGTCGGCCTTTGGTGATGCTGGACGCGGCGTTTCAGCCACAGGGGCATCGCCGGTGAGCGTCGCTCCGATTGGCGGCTCGGGCCGAGCATTATTGGGCAGGCCCACCTGGTCCTCTGAGGCTCCCGGCGTGCCGTTCAAGTCTGGCCGGGGCAGGGTTCCCGGCGAGGCTTCACCGATTTCAGTGCCGTTCTCCGCAAGCTTTTCGAAAACCGGATCACCAATGTTGGGCGTTCCTGTAGCGATTGCTTCGGGGGTCGGAATCGCGGGTGTATCCGGCACCTCTATTAACGATACCGCAGCATCATCTGTCAGCTCTGCTTCCGTTTGCATCGCCTCACCCTGTTCAAGTCCTTGCGCCGTTTCTATGGCGAGTGTGAAGGTGACACCGGATGCCTCTTCCACAGCGCTTTGGGATGATCTGGAAGGCCGCGTGGTTTCGGTTGGGGAAAGGGCGGCAAGGGGGTGCGGCATGCGAATCGGTGTCCTGACAGATTTGATTGCACCGACATTCCCTAGTTTGCCTTACCAATTATTTACCGGACCTGCAGATAGTGTCGGGAAATCGAAGGATACGCCGATGACCGTTCTGCCTGACCTACCTCTTACGGTGCCACAAAAAATGCCCCCTGCGCAGGCAACACGCCTGCAGGAAACTGCGCGTGAACTTGAGGCAGCTTTCCTGGCCGAGATGCTGAAATCCGCCGGGATTGCCCGCCCGTCAGAGAGTTTTGGCGGTGGCGCGGGGGAGGAAGCTTTTTCCTCCTTCATGGTGCGCACTTATGCAGATCAGATGGCCGCTGCTGGCGGTCTGGGGCTAAGCGAGGCAATCGTGCGCGCCCTGGCGGAGGACATGCAATGAACCTGCTCGGCGACCGGCCCCTGCACAGAAAACTGCAGGCACTACTAAAGCAGCTGAAGGCAGAGCGGGCTCTGCTGTTGCAGGGGCGCATTGCGGCGCTGACGGACCTTTTGCCAAAGCTGACTGCGCTGACCAGCGAGATCGAGGCGCTTGAGCTGGTCGACGACCCCCGAACCATGGATCTGCTGACGCGGGTTCAAACCAGTGCGCAGCGCAATCAGGGTCTGGCTGAGGCCAGCCTGCGTGGGCTTGAAGCCGCAAAACGGAAGTTGCGCCAGATTGACGAGGCGCAGGCACAGTTGAATACTTATACGGGTGCGGGTCAGCGCCGCGAAATTGTTGGCAGCGCGCCAACACGAGAGAAACGCTCCTGAGTTTTGGTAAGGCAAGATTAACCTAAAATCGTCTCTAACTATATCTGATCAAAAGACAAATCTTAAGGTCCTGTTATTCACAATGGGCCAGGTTGTCCCCAGCGACCCAAGCGGTCGGCGCGGCGGGGCGAAATCCCAGGACTGCCGCAAGCGTCAGAATGGCGAAATCGCGACCACGCTTTGTGGTCATTGTTGTGAACGCGGCGTCGAAAGCGCCGCAACGCCAAAGGGGACAGTCAATGTCTAGCATTCTTACCAACAACAGCGCCATGGTTGCGCTGCAGACCCTTAAGGGTATCAACTCCAACCTGGCCAGCACCCAGAACGAGATTTCGACGGGTAAGTCGATCGCGTCGGCGCGTGATAACTCGGCCATCTGGGCGATTTCTACCGTGATGGAATCGGATGTTGCCGGGTTCAAGGCAATCTCCGAATCGCTAAGCCTTGGGTCGTCGACCGTTGCCGTTGCACGTAACGCGTCAGAGCAGATTACCGGCTTGCTTAATGAGGTGAAGTCGAAGGTTGTCGCCGCGCAGGAGGACAATGTCGACCGTGAAAAGCTGCAGGCTGACCTGTCCTCGCTTCGTGATCAGATCACCGGGATTGTCTCGGCGGCTCAGTTCAATGGCCAGAACCTGCTGTCGAATACGTCGACAACGGCAGGTGACGGGACAATGAGCGTTCTGGCGTCTCTTGACCGCGATTCGGCTGGCAGCGTGACCGCATCCGAGATTTCGATCACCAAACAGGATCTTGGTCAGGGTAACAACACTGCCGGAACCATGGCAGATACCGTCGGGGCCAATGCGGCAGTAGCTGCGGGTGCAACGGGGGCTGCAGCGGCCTTCACGTCCACCTCCGTCGTTGCCGGCCAGAGCTTCGAATTCGACATGGCTGGTGGTCTGGATGCAGGCGCTGATCTCGATTTCGGGACGACGACGGTATCTTATGTCGCCCGGGAAGGTGACACTATGGCTGACGTGGTCGACAACATGGTTGCCCGCCTGAACTTCGAGGCAGAAGCCGCCGGATTTGGTGATCTGGTCAGCTTTTCAGCATCCCCCACGGCAGGTCAGATTGATCTGACCAACAACTCTGCCAACGCGATCACAATCGCAACGGCTGATGCCTCCGAAGATACCAATGGTGCTGCGGCCGATGGTACCGTCGGCGGTGGTCTGGAGCTTCTGGGTGATATTGACATCTCGACCGAAGATGGTGCGGCAGCGGCTTTGGCTGCGATTGAGAACCTGACGCAGACGGCTATCGATTCGGCTGCAGAGTTCGGGACGGGCGAGAAGCGCCTGGAGATCCAGAACGACTTTGTCAGCAAGCTGACCGACAGTCTGAAATCGGGTATCGGTGCGCTGGTTGACGCCGATATGGAAGAGGCGTCGGCGCGTCTGCAGGCTTTGCAGGTTCAGCAGCAGTTGGGTATCCAGTCGCTGTCGATTGCCAACCAGTCGCCGCAGAACATTCTGTCGCTGTTCCGGTAACCGGACATGGGGAGGCGGGGGTATCCTCGCCTCTACCGCCACCCTGACGTGATGACCCGGCGCCCCCCCCCTTTTAGGCGGTGTGATCAAGGACAGCCAGAATGAACGCCTCAGCTCTTGCCCAAAACGCCTATTCCGGCGCTACCCGAATCGCCCCAACATCGCTTGACACCGAATATCGTGCGTTTGCAGAGATCACCCGTGATCTCGCAGCATATGCAGGGTCGAATGCTCCAGATTTTCCACGCCTTGCCGCGGCTCTGCACAGGAACCAGTTGCTCTGGGGTATCTTGGCCGATGATGTGACCCTTGGCAGCAATCCGTTGCCGGAAAAGGTGCGCGCCCAGATTGTCTATCTGGCAGAATTCACCATGCTGCACAGCCGCCGGGTTCTTGCGGGGGATGGTCAGGTTGATGCGCTGGTTGATATCAACACCGCTGTG
This sequence comes from Halovulum sp. GXIMD14793, assembly GCF_054457435.1. Taxonomy (NCBI): domain Bacteria; kingdom Pseudomonadati; phylum Pseudomonadota; class Alphaproteobacteria; order Rhodobacterales; family Paracoccaceae; genus Halovulum; species Halovulum sp. GXIMD14793. The sequence goes on from NZ_JBTLNE010000015.1 coordinate 21,652, forward strand.
ATGACCGGGCTACGCGCTGGCGGGGGGGCACGGTGATGTCCGGCCTGGTTTTGAAGCTCGGCCCGCGGGAACGAATTATGATCAACGGCGTGGTGATGGAAAACGGTGACCGCCGGACACGGCTAAGCGTTATCACGCCCGAGGCGAACGTCCTGCGCCTGCGCGATGCCATACATCCATCTGACGCAACCACACCGGTCAAGCGCGTCTGCTATGTCGCGCAGATGGTTCTTGCCGGTGAAGCAGAGGCAGATGAAGGCCGCCGACAGTTGTTGCAGGGGATCGAACAACTCAGCCAGGTTTTCACGGATCGTGAAAGCCAACTGCATCTGAACTGCGCCACCGAAAAAACTGTCGCGGGGCAATACTATCCGGCGCTCAAATCGTTGCGGAATCTGATTGCTCGTGAAGAACGGCTGCTGGAACATGGGCGGAGGCAATAGTGTTTCGCCCGGTCACACCTTTGTCTGGTATAGCGGGCTGGAACTTTCTGCAGCGCACGCAGGATGCGCAGCAGGTCGCTTTTGACAAATCGCCTGCTTTGGCGCGGGATGTGGCCTACTTCAAAGAGAATATCGCCAAGGTCAAAACCGCAGAAGACCTGGTCAAGGACCACACGTTGTTCAAGGTCGCACTGGGGGCGTTTGGACTGGATGAGCAACTCGGTTCCAAGTTCTTTATGCGCAAGATTCTCGAGGAGGGAACGGAAGACCGCTCTGCCCTGGCCAGTCGCTTAGTTGATAAGAGGTTCCATGATATCTCCGAAGCCTTTGGGTTTGGCAATCTTTTGGGTGCGCGCACTGGATATTCCGATTTTGCCGAAACGGTGACACGCGCCTACAAGGATCGACAGTTTGAGATCGCGGTTGGGCAAACAGAGCCCGCGCTGCGGCTTGCGATGTCTTTCAAACGTGAGATCGCAATCCACGCAAGTAGCGGGCAATCGGATGACACCGCATGGTTTTCGATCATGGGAAAGCCGCCCCTGCGTGAGGTTTTTGAGACTGCGTTCAATTTACCCAAGGCCTTTGGGCAGTTGGACATAGATCGTCAACGCGAGGTGTTGCAAGAAGAAACCCGTGCCGTTCTGGGAAGCGATCGTGTGGCGGTATTCCAGTCCCCGGAGGCTGCTAATAAGTTCATCGACTGCTTCCTCGCCCGTGCTCAGATCGCGGCCGGCCCGCCCCCGAACGCACCAGGGTCAACTGCGCTGTCACTACTGCAACCTTTGACTGGCTTTGGTGCTGCGGGACAAATCAATCTGATACTATCAAATGCGTAATCAGTCGCGGTTCCATATGGCTTGTTCGCTCTGGCGCGTGGCAATATATTTGAGGCTCTGGGTCCCCTCTGGAAGAGCTTAGGTACGTGCTCTCAATCAGCGTTATCTGAGCGCAGATTGACGCGATTTCTGCGGTTTCTGATGGACATCCTAACGGTTTGATCAGAAAGTCGCTGTGCTTTCGAATTCAATGCAACAAGATATCTCTATTCGCCAGCAGCCTGATCCTCAAAGCATGCCAGCACCTCGCGAAAGGCATCCTTTGGTGTGGGCAGGTTGGTTCTTGCGAACAACTGGTCCAATTTGGGCCAAACGCGGATGGCCTCGTCAATTTGGGGGTCAGATCCTGCAGAATATAGTCCGGTCTGGATCATCGGGGCTGCCATCTCATAGGTGCCAAGTACACGTCGGGCCCGTTCGATTTGGGCGTTCTCATCCGGTGTGGCTGCATCCGGCAGGGATCGTGACACAGAGCGACGGACATCGATGGCGGGAAAGCGACCGCGTTCGGCGATGCTGCGATCCAGTACTATATGTCCGTCAAGCACCCCTCGGGTGATGTCGGCGACGGGCTCTTCCATATCCGATCCGGCGACCAGGACACTGAACACTGCGGTGATATCGCCTGTGCCGATGCAACCTGGCCCGGCACGTTCGGCAAAGCCAGAGATCAGGTTGGCCGTTGATGGCGGGAAGGCGCGGAGCGAAGCAGCCTCACCTGCGGTCAGGGCAATCTCGCGATGGGATTCGGCCATGCGCGTGATCGAGTCGGCCAGCAGCAGGACATGCCGACCAGTGTCGCGAAAATGTTCGGCAATGGACATAGCAAGCCATCCCGCGCGCCGCTTCAAAAGCGGGGACTGATCTGATGTGGCCGAGACGACAACAGAGCGCGCCATGCCTTCTGGGCCGAGAACCTCGTCAATGAAATGACGCACTTCCCGCCCGCGCTCGCCAATCAGGGCAAAAACAACGACATCGGCCTCCACCCCCCGGGCCAGCGTCGCCAGTAAGGAGGATTTGCCAACGCCGGACCCTGCGAAAATCCCGATCCGCTGTCCGCGCGCCAATGGCAACATTGTATCCATCGCCGCAACCCCGGTCCGCAAGCGCGGGCCAACCGGTTTCCGGTCTGCTGCGGGAGGAGGGGCGGCCTTTAGGTTTGTCGCGATCAGACCACGTTCCAACGGATGCCCGTCCAGCGGTCGGCCAAAGGCGTCAACTACGCGCCCGATCCAGGCATCGCTGGGGCAGATATCGACTGCCGGCAAAAGGCGCACCGGATCCAGCAGGCCAACCCCGTCACAGGGGCCATAAGTCATCACCTTAACCCCGGATTGCGACATCGCGACAACCTCGCCTTCCGCAATCAGGCCATCGCGGGCCTCAACCGTGACCACGTCACCAACACGCGCCTGCCGACCGATCCCGGCGATATCAAGCGTCGCCCCACCCACCGAGGTGACCTTGCCGCAACACTGCACCGGCCGGATCGCAGAGATATCCGAAACGAGCGGTGAAAAATCGAGAAACATCGCGTTTTCCTTAAAATGCTTCGGGTTTGCACAACGGTTTATTCACCACAAACGCTTAAGAACCGGTTTCAGACAGTTTGGGAGAAGCCCGAAATGGACATGAATCTGGAAATTTTACGCGTGGCGAGAGGACTCGCTTCGCACGCGGCGGACCGGCAGGGATTGATTGCCGAGAACATCGCTAATGCTGATACGCCGGGCTACAAAGCCCGAGATCTGGCCTCGTTTTCCGAGGCATATCAGGGGGATGGCCCGGGCCGCCTGCAGCTGAAGGCGACGCGGCTCGGGCATCTGCAACCGGACTACACGCCGCATAACGCGGCGGTTGAGGTCGATAGCGTCTTTGGTGCCGAATCGCCCAACGGCAACACGGTTTCACTGGAAGATCAGATGATGCGCTCTGTTGCGGTGCGACATCAGCATGAGCTGGCGTTGGGGGTTTACCGCAAATCGCTGGACATCTTGCGTATCTCGCTCGGCCCGGGTCGATAGGGGGCTGCTAAGATGAGTGATCTGATCAAATCCATGACCTCGGCGGCCAGCGGTATGGCGGCGCAATCCGCGCGGCTGCGGCTGACGACAGAGAATATCGCCAATGCCGACACACCTGGTTACCGCCGCAAGCTGACCAGTTTTGAACAGGCATTTGGTGCCGAAAAGGCAGGAATCGTACAGGCGGGACGGGTGCGTCTGGACCGGTCCGACCTGAATGAAATCTATGACCCCAGCCATCCGCTGGCCGGGGCGGATGGCACCTATGATGGCTCCAATGTCGATCTGATTATCGAGATTGCCGACGCCCGCGAAGCGCAGCGCAGCTATGAAGCCAACCTTAAAATGTTCGATCAGGCCCGGCAGATGACCACCTCTCTTCTTGATTTAATTCGTCGCTAGAAAGGCACGCTATGCAGTTTCCATCCCATATCGCCTCGCAACTTTATTCTGATGCGCAGAGCGCGACCAAGACAGGCGGCGCAGCGGCACCGGGGGATACATCATTCGCCGAACTGGCGGCGAATTTCATTGAAACCATGCAAACCAATGAGGCGACGGTAAAGGCAGGCCTGATCGGCAAGGCAGACCCGCAAGCGGTGGTGGAGGCACTGGCAGCCACCGAAATCGCCGTGCAGACCGCCGTGACCGTCCGTGACAAGGTGGTCGAAGCCTATCAGGAAATCCTGAGAATGCCGGTCTGATGTCCGAAGGGGAACTGATGGATGTTCTGCGCCAGGCGCTTTGGAACACGGTGATCATCTCGGCCCCGGTTCTGGGGGTGGCGCTGGTGGTCGGCCTGCTGATCGGCCTGTTTCAGGCGCTGACCTCTATTCAGGAGATGACCCTGACTTTCGTGCCAAAACTTGGTGCGATCCTTGTGGCGTTCTGGATGTCGATGGCATTTTCCGGAAATCTGCTGATCTCGTTCTATCAGGACACGCTGATCGACATGATCCAGCGCCCGGGCTGAAAAAATCGCCCCGACGCGAAGCCTTTCTTAACCAAGCATCGTCATAGGTGTTGACCAGACATCGCCCTCAGAACGGAGGCAGGAGAGATATGGATACCAGCGGCTACGTCGCCTTGTCGCGCCAGACCGGCTTGATGCGTGAAATGCAGGCGGTGGCGAACAATATTGCCAATATCTCTACCACCGGGTTCCGGCGCGAAGGCGTTGTTTTTGCAGAGGTTGTGCGCGCCCTGGATGCCGAAGGCGGGGCTGTGGCCCTGACCGCACCCCGGGCACGATTTACCGATGAGGCGCAAGGATCGCTGGCCCGGACCGGCGGGCGCTTTGACTTCGCGATTGAAGGCGACGGTTTCTTTATGGTCGAAACCCCGGCAGGCACCCGCCTGACCCGTTCCGGGGCCTTCATGCCGAATGCAGAAGGTGAACTGGTTAACGCCCTTGGTCACCGGCTGCTAGATGCGGGCGAATCGCCGATCTTTGTCCCCCCAGACGCCCGTTCGGTTGCCGTGGGCCCCGATGGCACCATGACCGCCGATGGTCAGCCCGTTGCGCAGATCGGGGCGGTCATGCCGGAGGATATGCTGCAGCTGTTCCGTGAGGATGGCGTCAATTTCCGTAACGAAAGTGGCCTGATCCCGGTTGAGGATGCGCAGATTGTCCAGGGGTATCTGGAGGAATCCAACGTCAACCCGGTGGGCGAGATTACCAGAATGATCGAGGTGCAGCGTTCCTATGAACTGGGCCAGAAACTTCTTGAGCGCGAGGATGAACGCATTCGCGCCGTCACCCGAACCCTTGGCCAGCACCGCTGATAACAGGAGACAAGTATGAGAGCCCTGAACATCGCCGCAACCGGTATGGATGCACAACAGATGCGGGTGGAGGTGATTTCCAACAACCTCGCCAACATGTCGACCACCGGCTACAATGCGCGCCGCGCTGATTTTGCCGATCTGCATTACCAGCAGGTCAGCCGCGCCGGCACCATCAGCGCCGCCGATGGAACCGCCCTGCCAACCGGTGTGCAACTGGGGCTGGGGGTGCGGGCGGCGTCCGTTTCGATGGAGGTGGAGCAAGGTACGCTGCAGGCCACAGGCGGCGATCTGGATGTTGCGATTGAAGGGGCCGGGTATCTTGAGGTGACGCTGCCCTCGGGCCAATCGGCCTATACCCGGGATGGCGCCCTGAAGCGGACCGGCGATGGTCTGATCGTCACGGCAGATGGTCATCCGGTGATCCCTGAAATCACCATCCCGGACGAAACCCGTCAGATTACCATCAATGCAGAGGGGGAGGTTTACGCCTATTTCTCGGATCAAGTGCGCTCGCAACTGCTGGGCCAGCTGAGCCTTGCGACGTTTACCAATGAAAAGGGGTTGGAGGCGGTCGGGTCGAACCTTTACCTGGAAACTTCGGCCTCGGGCCAGCCCCTGACCGGAGAGCCGGGCGTGGATGGTCGCGGCACCTTCCGGCAGGGCTATCTTGAAGCGTCTTCCGTCGATGCAGTGCGCGAGATCACGGAACTGATCGAGGCGCAGCGCGGCTATGAACTGAACGCCAAGGTGATTACTGCGGCGGATCAGATGCTGGGCGCAACGACGCAGATCCGCTGATGCGCTGGACGCTGATCATATTGCTTCTGGCGGGCTCCGGTCTGCAGGCGCAGTCGCTGATCGCCAATCGGGCGATCCCGGCGAAATCCGTGATCACCGAAACCGATGTCGCGCTGACCGACCAGACCATACCCGGGGCCTATCGCAGCATCGTGGATGCTGTGGGGCTGGAGGCGCGGGTCAGCATTTACCCCGGGCGACCCGTCCGCATGGGCGATCTGGGTCCGCCTGCCATCGTAGAGCGGAACGACATCGTCAAACTGCGCTTTGTCTCTGGCGCGCTGACCATCGAGGCCGAGGGCCGCGCCATGGAACGCGCGGGGATCGGCGACTTTATCCGCGTGATGAATCTGTCTTCACGCACCACCATCACCGGCCGCGTTACCGAAAGCGGCGTTATCGAGGTAGGAAGATGACCAAGCTTTATTCCCTGACATTGTTGGCCGCTGTGGCGGTCGGGCTTTCTGGTTGTGGCCGGCTGGAGAATGTCGGCAAACCGCCCGCCTTTTCGCCCATCGACGGGTCGGTTGATCAGGTGCCTTACCGCGTGTCTGCTGCCCGCGCTGCATTGGCCCAGCCTGCGCCGGCCTCGATCCGGCGCGGGGCGCGGCGGTCGTCGCTTTGGAATTCCGGGCCGACCTCGCTCTATGGCGACCGGCGGGCCAGCCGCAAGGGGGACATCCTGACCGTGCTGATCGAGATTGACGACAGGGCGCAGATATCGAACTCCACCAGCCGGTCCCGCTCTGGCTCGGAAAAGGTTGGGGTGCCGAATTTTCTGGGTGTGCCGCAGCTTTTGCAAAATCGCCTTCCTGAGGGAGCCTCGTTTGATACGCTGGCGGACACCAACTCCTCCTCCTCCTCGGCTGGGGATGGCAGCGTTCAGCGCAATGAGAAAATCGCGCTGAAGGTGGCCGCGACCGTCGTCAATGTCCTGCCCAACGGACATCTGGTAGTGCAGGGCAGTCAGGAGGTTCGGGTCAATTTCGAACTGCGCGACCTGCAGGTAACCGGTATCGTGCGGCCCGAGGATATCTCGCGCCTGAATCAGATCACCTATGACAAGATTGCCGGTGCGCGTATCGCCTATGGCGGCCGGGGTCAGATCACCGACATGCAGCAACCGCGCTATGGCCAGCAGGTTGCCGACATCATCCTGCCGTTCTGAGGGGCGCAGATGGGCAAACTGCTTCCGATTCTTCTGGTTCTGCTGGGCCTTGGCGGTGGTGTGGGCGCGGGTATGTTCCTGCGCCCGCCCCCCGAAGAGGCGGAGTGTGCAGAAGACGCAGATTGCGAGGCTGAGGATGCCCATAAGGGACCGATTGCCAAGGACGAGCTGAAGGACAACGAAGATACTGCCTTTGCCGTCTTCAAAAAGCAGTTTGTCATTCCGATGCTGACGGACGGAAAGGTCACCGGCCTGGTGGTCGTTTCGGTCGCGATTGCGGTGGATAGCGGCCATGTGGAGGCCGCGTTTGCACTGGAACCCAGGCTGCGGGATGCGTTTTTGCGGGTGCTGTTCGTGCATGCGTCCTCAGGCGGGTTTAACGGAAACTTCCTGAATGAGCGCAAGATTGACGACCTGAAAGGGCGCTTGAATGAGGTCGCCGACCCCATTGTCGGTGACAGTTTTCAGGAGGTTTTGCTGACCGAGGTTGTCCGGCAGGACTTCTGATCAATCCTCGGGCGGCAGGCCATCACGCTCTGCCCGTTGGGCGCGGCGTTTTCGGGCTGCCGCCTTTTCCTGCACCAACAGAAAATCCAGCGCGCGCGTCTCGCCAAAGCTGGTTTTCAGCTTGGCTTTGGCATCATCCAACAGGGCTGTATCTGTGCTGTCCGCGTTGTCCAGTTGCGTGCGATGCTGCTGCGTCCATTCCGTCCAGCGGGCAAAGGCGGTCAGGGTCGCAGGATGATTTTCGACCCCGGAAAATTCAGCCTGGCTTTGGCTTGAAAGGTTCCCGCGGCGGGCCTGACGTGCAGCGATCCGCGCCCGGATTTCGCCGGTGGCGGCCATATCGCGGGCCAGTTTGATCTCGGCCAGTTGCAGCAGGCGGCGATAGGCGGGCTCCCTCATGCTTGTCCCCAGCTTTGAGAACGGGCCTGCGCACGCATACTTTCGGCGAAGCGGATGGCTGCGGCCACGGCCCGGTAATGCTCGGGCGGGATCTGATGGCCGATCTCTACCGTTGCATGCAAGGCGCGGGCGGTTGGGGCATCACGGTGAAGCGGCACGGCGTGTTCGGCCGCGAGCTCCCGAATTTTCATGGCGATTTCGTCAACACCCTTGGCAATGCAAACCGGGGCAGAGCCAGGCTTGCGATCCCAGCTTAGCGCAACGGCGTAGTGCGTCGGGTTGACGATGATCACATCGGCCGTGGGCACATCCGACAGCATCCGGTTCGAGGCGATCTCCTGCGCGCGCTGACGTCTGCGGGACTTCATATGGGGGTCGCCCTCGGATTCCTTATGTTCGTCCTTCATGTCCTGATGCGACATGCGCAATTTGCGCTTGTGATCAAACTGCTGCCAGGAATAGTCGATAAAGGCGATCACTGTGGCGATCAGGGTCACGCCAATCAGCAGGCGGATCAAAAGCCCGCCAAGCACCAGGCTCAGGCCACCCGGCTGGGCACGTGTCGCGCCGATCACGGTTTCGATTTCGCTGCGCAGCAGCAGCGTTGCGACCAGCGAAATGGCCATAAGCTTGACGGCAGACTTGGCGAACTCCACCAGCCCGGTGGGCCCGAACTTGTTCTTGGCATTGGCAAGGATCGAGATGCGCGACAGCTTTGGCGCAAGTTTCGACAGCGATGGCGCAAAGGCGCGCTGAGCGATCAGCGCGGCCAGAACGGCACCGGCAGGGAGCAGGATGAACGGGGCCAGCGCTGCCGATATTCGGGCCAGAAAGCTGCCGCTGATTTCAAACCCGCCCGGGCCCAGCACTTGTCCGGTCAGGCGGTCCGGCTGGGCCAGAAACTGCATCATTGCGCCACCGGCCGCTTGCAGGGCCGGGCCGCCAAGGGCGAGCAGGGCAATCAGGAACCCGGTATAGGCCGCAGCCGCCGTGACCTCGGCCGATTTGGCAATGTCGCCTTTCTTGCGGGCATCCTCCAGCCGCTTTGGGGTGGGGTCATGAACCTTTTCCCCGGCTGATCCGTTCTCCTCGCTCATTTCGGAACCATCAGCGGGTTGGTCAGCAGGGCATCAAGATGGTCTGACCAGACCGTCAGGATGACCGGGGCGGCCAGCAACAGCAGAACCAGCGTGGCAAATGTGATGGCTGGTGCGCCGACAAAAGCGACCATCAACTGCGGCATTGCCTTGTTGATGGCTCCAAGCGCCACATTATAAAGAAAGGCTGCGATCAGGAACGATCCGGCCAATGTAAAGCCAAGGGCAAAGGCCTGCATCGCGTGCGCAACGCCCCACTGTGCGATATCCGGGCCGGTCATGCCGCCGCCGAAGCCGACAATCTCATAGGTGGTGACCACTGCGCCGATCAGCTTGATATGCAAGTCCAGCACCATCGCAAGGGCCAGGCCGGCCAGCAGCAGCACATTCCCGATGGCAGGCATCGGTTCGGGCATCACGCCCGCACCTGCAGTTTGCGCCAAGGCTGTGGTCTGGGCAGCGATGGCACCGGCCAGTTGCAGGGCCATCACCATCAGTCGCAGGGACAGGCCAATCAGCACACCGATCGCTGCTTCGCCAAGGATCATTTGCCCAAAGCGGAGCGCTGTCCACGGACCGGAAAGCGCGCTGTGATCCAGCAAGGGCCAGACGATCACCGCAAAACAGATCGCAATGGACAGTCGGACGCGGACAGGAATGAACTGTTCGCCAAAGCCCGGGGCAAGCGACACAATCGCGCCGACGCGGACAAATACCAGCACCGCCGCAACCAGCGCAGATTGCGAGAAATTCAGCAGCGGGGCGATCTGGTCGAAGACATCCAGCATCAGGCCACGCCGACCATGGCCGGTTTGGCGGTCGTTCCAATCTCGTCAAAGGAAAACACCGGGTTGCGGATGCCCTTGGCGGTCAGCACCGTTTGCAGGAAGCGGCGCCTTTTGGTGGTGGTCACCAGTGCGGGATACCGCCCCTGTTGTCCGGCGGTCGAGATTTTCTCGGCGATGGAGGTGGCCAGTCGGTTGAATTCAGACGGGGGCAGGGCGACATCCACGACACCGCCCGGGTTCTCCAACTGGTGCTCGTGAAACAGCTCTTCCCAGGCCGGGTTCAGCTGGATCAGCGGCAGGGTGCCGTCCTCTTCCTGCAGGTCTGCGGTGATCTGAAAGCCAAGGCGGTGGCGCACATGCTCGCAAATGGCTTCGGGTGCCTGAGTCAGGCCGTTAACCTCACCGACCGCTTCCAGAATCAGCGCCAGATTGCGGATGGAGACGCGTTCAGCCAGCAGCAGGCGCAGCACGGCATGCAACTGATCGACCGGCACCTTATCAGGCACAAACTCGTCCAGAATGCGCCGGTTTGCCTCGGCCCGTGCCGGATCGGACAGGGTCACAAACTCGTCCAGCAGTTTGCGCAGGGCACGACGAGAGAACAGGCGGGCAAAATTCTGTTTGATCTCTTCCAGCAGATGGGTGGCGATCACCTCGGTCGGTGTAACGACGGAGTAGCCTTCCAGCATAGCTTCTTCCTGCTGGCTCGCCTCGATCCAGCGTGCAGGCGCGCCATAGACAGGCTCGGCCACGTTGCGCCCGGCAGGGGAGGCAGGTGCGCCTTCGGACAAAAGCATCAGGACCTTGTCCACCTCCACCTCAGAGCGGGCGATTTCCACGCCCTGGACCCGGATCGTGTAGGTGCCGTCGGGCAAGGCATGGTTATCGGTCAGGCGTATCTCGGGCAGGATGACGCCGTATTCCTGCGCGATATGGTTGCGCATATTAACGATGCGCCCGTCCAGACCGGTTGCATCCTCCATCACGGTGGCGACCAGGTTGGCGGCAAACTCCATGTGGATTTCGTCGACATCCAGCATGTCGCCCAGCCGCTTGCGGGGTTTTTCCTCGGGCGTTGCGGCCTCTGCGGCCTTTGCGGCTTCTTCCGCCTGCCGGGTCCGTTGGGCCATCATGGCGGCAAAGCCCAGCACGGCTGCGCCCAACAGAAATGGCAGAAAGGGCAGGCCGGGCACCAGCGCGAATAAGGCCATCAGCCCCGCGACGGTTCCCAGCGCCATGGGATAACCGCCCAGCTGCCCCATCAACGCCTGATCGGCAGATCCGGCAGCCCCGCCCTTGGACAACAAAAGTGCGGCAGCGATAGAGATAATCACCGCCGGGATCTGACTGACCAGCCCGTCGCCGACCGTCAGGATAGAATAGGTTTCGAACGCCTGTCCGACTGGCATTCCATGCAGAAATATCCCGATCATCAGCCCCATCACCAGATTGAGCAGCGTGATCAAAAGCCCCGCAACCGCATCGCCCTTGACGAATTTCGAGGCCCCGTCGAGCGAGCCGAAAAACGTGGTTTCCTCCTGCTCCAGCTTCCGGCGCGCGCGTGCCTCCTCATGGCTGATGGCGCCTGCGGCAATATCGCTGTCGATGGCCATTTGCTTGCCCGGCATGGCATCAAGGGCAAAGCGCGCGCCAACCTCGGCCATGCGGCCCGCGCCCTTGGTGATGACGATGAAATTCACAATCATCAGCACGCCGAACACCACCAGCCCCAGAAAGATCGAGCCGCCCATGACAAACATGGCAAACCCTTCGATCACGCCCCCGGCGGCGGCGGTGCCGCGATGGCCTTCCCCAATAATCAGCTTGGTAGAGGACACATTCAGCGACAGCCGCAACATCAAGGACGCCAGCAGAATTGTCGGAAAGGCTGAAAAATCCAGCGGGCGTTCGATGAACAGGGTGATGGTAAAGATCAGGATCGCCAGCCCGAAAGACGCCGAAAGCCCGATATCCAGCACGATCGCGGGCATTGGCAGGACCATCATCACGATGACCGCCATCAGCGCCAGCGCCAGCAGGATCGTTGGCTGAAAAATGTTGGAAAGCGACAGAGAGGAGGAATTCATGCGCGCCTCAATAAAGCCCGCGCCGCGCCTGGGTCAGTAGTGGCGGCCCGGCAGGCAGATGTTCGACCGCCGCGACGGACCCAAAGGCGCTGGGCGGTGGCGGCACCCATGGAGTTTGCGGCACCTCAGGCTCGGCCAGCGGAACCTCTTGCGATGTTGGCTGGGCGGGAACCTCGCTCATATGGTGGGCATATTCGGTGCCGGGGGCCGGTGCGGGGGGCGGTTTCTGTCCGGTCAGCCCCGCCAGAATGCGGTCAAAGCGGGCGGAATACCGCGTTGCATATTTGGGTGTCCGGGAATGATAGGCCCCGGCTGATTTCGACCAGGATTTTGTTTCGCCGTAAAGATTGCGCAGAAAACGCCCAGCATAGAGCGCATTCTGCTTCGGATCGAACATATCCTCGATGGAGGCAAAGGCATTGCCATGCCAGCGATAATTGATCTGGAAACACCCCACATCAAAGCTGCGCGCACCCTTGTTGTAATGCTCCATCACATAATCCAGGGCCTCTTGCCTTGTGGCGAACCATTTGCCGGTGCCTTCCATATTGACGGTCCAGGGCCAGGGGCGATGCGCGCCAGCGATCTTGCGCCCGGTTTCTGTCAGCGTGATTGCCTGCAGCACCGAACGCGGCACGCCGGTTTGCTGCGAAGCCCAGCTTCCGGCCTGATCACAGATGGCTGAGATTTCGGTGACATCGCGTGCAAATGCACCGCTGGCGCATATGACAGCCAAAAGCAGGGACAGGACCCGACAGCACATCTGGGATTCTCCGCAAATCATTTGCGAAGTGTGATACCGGCAATCTGGTTACCAACAGGTAAGCGTCGGGAGATTTCCTTAAAGCGTCAGCCGCGCAGGGCTTTCAGCATCCGGTCCACATTGGCCGGGTCGGCATCGGGCGTGATGCCATGGCCGAGGTTAAAGATATGCGGCCCGCCCGACAGCGCTTCAACCACCGCGCGCACGCCGTTATCCAATGCCTCACCACCCAGCACAAGCAACAGCGGATCAAGGTTCCCCTGCACACAGGTCAGCGGTTGCAGTTCCCGCGCGGCCCATCTTGCATCGGTCGTTGTGTCGATGGCACAGCCCTGCACGCTGGTCTGGCGCACGTAATCCACGGCCTTTTCGCCTGCCTGCCGGGGAAAGCCGATTACCGGCACGCCTGGGTGGCGCTGCGCCAAAGCCGTCACGATCTGTTTGGCGGGGGCAATGGCGTAGCGCTCGAACATCGGTGCGGGCAGTGCGCCGGACCAGCTGTCGAACAGTTTAACAACCTCGGCCCCGGCGTCGATCTGGCGTGACAGATATTCGGTCGTCGCGTCGGTCAGCCGGTCCATCAGCGCATCAAACGCGGCCGGGTCGTGATACATCATCTTGCGCGCGGGCAACTGATCCTCGCCGCCGCGCCCGCCGATCATATAGGTCGCAACGGTCCAGGGCGCACCGGCAAAGCCGATCAGGGTTGTTTCTACGGGCAGGGACCTGCGCAGCAGGCGCACGGTTTCGTAGATTGGGTTCAATGTATCATGGATCGCCTCAACCGGTTTCAACGCGGCCACCTCGGCGACATTGGTGATCGGTGACAGGCGCGGGCCTTCGCCAGTGACAAACCAAAGATCCGCGCCCAGGGCCTGTGGCACCAGCAGGATGTCGGCAAACAGGATCGCAGCGTCAAACCCATAACGACGGATCGGCTGCAAGGTCACCTCTGCCGCCAGGTCCGGGTTGTAGCAAAGATCCAGAAACCCACCCGCTTGTTCCCGCGTTGCGCGGTATTCCGGCAGATAACGCCCGGCCTGCCGCATCATCCACACGGGCGGCACCGGCAGGACCTCTCCGGCAAGGGCGCGCATCAGCAATTTGTCTTTGGTGTTCATCCTGCCCTCCCCGGCGTGTTTGCGCGTGACACTAAACGGACCGCTGCAAGAGGGAAAGGGCGCGCAATGGCGCATTGCACAGACGCGTGAGCGGCGCTAGGGTCCGCGCCGATGACACATCCGACCCCGAAAAACCCGCTGCGTATCGGCACCCGTGGTTCGCCGCTGGCGCTGGCTCAGGCTGAGGAAACCCGCCAGCGCCTGATGGATGCGCATGGCCTGCCGACGGAGGCCTTTAAGATCGTAGTGATCAAGACCACCGCAGACCGTGTTCTGGACCGCTCCCTTTCGGAAATCGGCGGTAAGGGATTGTTCACCAAAGAACTGGAAGAGGCGCTTCTGACCGACCAAATCGACATTGCGGTGCATTCCACAAAGGATGTGCCGGTTGAGCAGCCCCTCGGGCTGTCCGTCGATTGTGCCCTGCCACGCGAGGATGTGCGGGATGCGTTTGTATCGCTGAAATATGCCTCCATTGATGATTTGCCCGAAGGCGCTGTCGTTGGCACCTCTAGCCTGCGCCGCCGGGCGCAATTGCTGCACAAGCGCCCCGATCTGCAAACGGTGGCGTTTCGCGGCAATGTGCAGACCCGCCTGCAAAAGCTGCAGGATGGCGTGGCAGAGGCGACCTTTCTGGCCATGGCTGGCATCCGCCGCCTTGGCCTCGACCTGCCCGCCACACCGATCCCCGCCGACCGGATGTTGCCTGCGGTCGCGCAAGGCGCGATCTGCATTGAACGCCGGACCGAGGACACCACCACAGCCACCTTGTTGCACCCGTTGCATGATGCGGAGACCTGGACCCGCATTTCAGCGGAACGCAGCCTGCTGCGTGGTCTTGATGGGTCCTGTCAGACGCCGATTGGCGGGCTGGCGGAAATGCTTGATGGGAACCGCCTGCGGCTGCGGGGTGAGATCATCCGCCCCGATGGCAGCGAGGCATTGACGGCTGAACAGACCGGCCCGGCTGAAACCGCCGTCAAGATGGGTGCTGCGATGGCCGAAGATCTGCTTGGGCGCGCTGGCCGCGATTTCCTGACCGTCTGACATACCGAAGATACATATAGCGTAACTTACGAACATCAGAGAGTGGCGATCATCGCTCTGTTGGTACGGCTACGATGATGACTCACGTCGGCTTATGCACTCAGCGGCTTACCTCTGAACAAAAAACGGGGCTCTGAGAGCCCCGTTTTGATTGTCACTGTCGCAGATTTCAGTCGTTCTTGCTGCGATGCTTATGCGGCCACCAAAGCTTCTTGTTTGTCAGATACAAAAGCACGGTCAGCAGTGTCAGGAATGAAACCACAACCACGCCCCATTTCTTGCGCTGCTCAAGCTTAGGTTCCGCGGTCCACATCAGAAATGCGGCGACGTCCTTGGCTTCCTGCTCTAGCGTTGCAGGGGTCCCATCGGCATATTCGACATCTTCGCCATAAAGCGGTTGCCCCATACCAATCCATGTGCCGCCGACGGTATGGTGTCCGTCTTCGTCTTTACAGCTTTCGGCGTAGCTTCCGGCGCCAAAATAGGTGTTGTAGCTGCCATCCGCACCATCTGCACAGGCCGGTTCATCTTCGTAGGAAACCAGCAAAGTGTAGATGTACTCTGGCCCACCCATGCCTTTGACGATCTGGTTGATACCCAGACCATAGGGGCCGTGGAACCCGGCGCGCCCCTTAGCCATAAGGCTCAGGTCCGGGGCATTCGGGTCGGACGACGCAGGAAACTTGTCGACAGGCTTTGCCGGGCGGGTGTCACCGGGTTCGGCATCCGGCCCGTCATCCGGCACGTCGATGCCTGCGGCATAGGCGCGGACTTCTTTATCGCTATAACCCAGCGCTTCCAGATCGCGGAACGAGACATAGCTCAGCCCGTGGCAGCCTGAACAAATCTCGGTATAAACCTGAAATCCGCGCTGCAGCTGGTTCTTGTCATAGTGACCGAACGGGCCCTCAAAGGAAAACGCCACGTCTTTGGTATCACCACCGCCCCCGGCAGCATGTGCGCCGCCGGTTACCATCAGTGCCAAAGAGGCAGAGAGGAGAATGTGCTTCATCATTGTCATATCCTCTCGGTCACTCAGCCGGTGTTTCGACGGGGTAGTGCGCGTCGAAATCGGCTTCGATGGTTTCGGGTTGTTCGGTCGGTGTCTCGAAGATGCCCAACAGCGGCAGGATCACCAGGAAGTAGGCGAACCAATAGGTCGAGGCGATCAGCGCGATGGTGGAATAGGGCGGCTCTGCGGGTTGCGCGCCACACCACATCAGCACCAGGAAGTCGAAGCACAGGATCCAGAACCAGATCTTGAACTGCGGCCGGTAGCGCCCCGAACGAACCGAAGAAGTATCCAGCCAAGGTGCCAGTGCCATCACAACAATGGCTCCGAACATGGCCAGTACGCCAAAGAACTTCGCATTGACGATGCCGCCGGTAACAAAGCTGGAAATCTGCACGATCCAGACGGTGTTATCGAACGCGCGCAGGATCGCGTAGAACGGCAGGAAGTACCATTCGGGCACTATATGCGCTGGCGTCTTCAGCGGATCAGCTTCGATATAGTTGTCCGGGTGGCCCAGATAGTTTGGCATGAAGTAAGCGAAAATCGCAAAACCAACCAGAACGAAGGCCAGACCGTAAAGGTCCTTGATCACGAAATAGGGCCAGAAGGGCAGCGTGTCTTTCTTGGCTTCTTCTTTCGAGCCACGTCGCACCTCAACCCCGGTGGGGTTGTTGTTGCCGGTGGTGTGGAAGGCCCAGATATGCACGGCAACCAAAGCTGCAATCACGAAAGGCAGCAGGTAATGCAGCGAGAAGAACCGGGTCAGCGTGTAGTTGTCCACTGCCGGTCCACCCAGCAGCCAGGTCTGGATCGTCTCACCAACGCCGGGGATTGCTCCGAACAGGCCGGTGATCACGGTCGCACCCCAAAAGGACATCTGCCCCCAAGGCAAAACGTAGCCCATAAAGGCGGTGGCCATCATCAGGATATAGATCAGGATACCGATGATCCAGGTGATCTCACGCGGTTCCTTGTATGAACCGTAATAGAGACCACGGAAGATATGCAGGTAAACGGCAAAGAAGAACAGCGAAGCGCCGTTCATATGCAAGTAGCGGATCGCCCAACCACCGTTGACGTCGCGCATGATATGCTCGACCGAGGCGAAGGCGAGGCCTGTATCCGGCGTATAGTGCATCACCAATGCGATACCGGTAACGATCTGCAGCGCCAGACAGAAGGTCAGGATGATGCCCCAGATCCACATCCAGTTCAGGTTTTTTGGTGTGGGGATGGTCAGCGTCGAATGCATCAGGCCCAGAATGGGCAGGCGCCGCTCAATCCATTTCTCAATGCCGGTTTTCGGCTCGTAATGATCGTGAGGAATACCGCTCATGATTTTTCATCCTTCCCCAACTGAATAACGTTGTCAGATAGGAACTCTGCATATGGAACAGCCATGTTCTCGGGCGCGGGACCTTTGCGGATACGACCAGCTGTGTCGTAATGCGATCCGTGGCATGGGCAGAACCAGCCGCCGAAATCACCCTGATCAGCGACCGGGATGCATCCAAAATGCGTACAAACACCGATCATCACCAGCCATTCGCCCTGTTCGTCGAGGCAACGGTTCTGATCCAGCGCGGGATCTTCCTCAGGCAGATTGTCATTGCGGGCAAACGGGTCGATCAGCTCTTCCATCGGGACTTCGCGCGCTTCGGCGATATTTTCCGGTGTCCGGTGGCGGATAAAGACCGGTTTGCCCTGCCAAAAGGCTTTGACCTGCGTGCCGACCGGGATCTCACTGATATCAACCTGAATGGTCGACAGGGCCAGAACATCGGCGGACGGATTCATCTGGTGCACGATCGGCCAGACCGCAGCGCCAGTTGCAACCGCACCGGCCGCCCCGGTGGCCACGTATAGAAAATCGCGGCGGGTGCCGTGTTCCTCTTCCGTATGAGCCATTGACGGTTCTCCTTAACATGGGGGCTGGCTTTTGGCTGCCAACCGTCATAGCCCGCAAGGCTTGCGGGATTTTGAGCGCTTTCCTAAAACAACATCTGCGCGCGGTCCAGCGGACTTTGCGCCGCAGGAGGGTCGAAACCCAAAGGATGCAACCATGTCACTGCGCCTGGCGGCCTATCAGCCGGATATTGCCGCCAATCTTGGCGCTATGGTGCGAATCTGCGCCTGTTTTGGTACTGGCCTAGATGTCATCGAGCCTTGCGGATTTCCTTATTCTGACAAAGCGATGCGCCGTGCGGCGATGGATTATGCAGAAAAAGTCGCCGTGACACGGCACGATTCGTGGGAACATTTTGCGGAATTGCCGCGCGGGCGGCTGATATTGCTGACCACACGGGCCGCCGTGCCGCATTGGGATTTTGCCTTTCGCCCGGATGATACTGTGCTGGTGGGACGTGAAAGCGCCGGTGTGCCGGATGAGGTTCATGCCGCCGCCGATGCCGCGCTGATGATCCCGATGCCCGGTGGCGGTCGTTCGATGAATGTCGCCGTGTCTGCCGCGATTGTTCTGTCGGAGGCTTTGCGTCAGGTGTCCAAAGGCGTTTAGTGAAAGAATGTCCGGCGGATCCGCGCCATGGCTTCAGCCTCGCGGCAGTCAGATGGCTTTTCGCTGACTTTCGCAACGGCATCGACCATCTCAACAAGGTCCGACCCGGCTTCGGCCCCGGACAGGCTGAACAGGCGCTTGCATAAACGACGCACCGCTTCATCCTTGGTGCCGCATTGTCCCGCGACCCATTCGCCGAACACCATGATCTCATCGGCTTCGTCTTTCGACACATTGAATTTCGACTGGCACTGGATGACCGCCATGTCATGATCGCCGCGGTCAAATGCGGTATCCATGCCCCCAATGGCGGCGATGATACCGCCTGCTGCAAGGCGCGGATCGTCGATGCTGTCAACGGGATGGGTCTTGTGGCGGCGGCGATAGTTGAACCGGCGCGCGGCCAGTCGCACATTGTTCGCAGCATCGGCTAGGTCCGAGGCGGCATTCCCGGCATTTCTGAGATGCCAGTACCAATAAGCCGCAGCCCCCAGCGCACCAAGAATAGCAAGTAGAAAAGGCATCGCACCGCCCCTAAACAAAATCACCCGACTGCTACCCTCGCAAAGCGCCGAACTCAAATCAAGTTGAGGATTTGTGACGCATCACAAGCGGGTGAGGGGGCTGGCCCTAAAGCGACACTCGGGTCAGATTGCCCTTCATGACACATATTTCTAGACGCATAGCCCTTGGGCTGGGCCTGGCTGGGGTGGCGACGGTGCTGGCGCAACCGGTTACGGCGGCACCCAAGGCCCGACTAAAGCGTTTCGGGATAAACCTGAGACAAAAGATTATCCTGAAACGCAGTGATAAGCCTATATGGTGTACGCGTTTCGATTTTATGTGATGTCTCAAGGTAAACTCGAAACGCTTTAATCGACCGCCGCTGGGCGCAGTTTGGCACCGCTGCCGCACCGGATCACGGCCTTTGGGATGCGTTTTTGCGCAAGCATCGCAGCATGGGCCGGGATGGGATTGCGCGCTTTGCCTATGCAAGGGCGCCAATGGCAGAGGTAGAGGCCTATCTGACCCAGCTTGCCAATATCGACCCGGTGACGCTGCGCCAAAGTGATGCCTTTGCCTATTGGGTCAATCTGTATAACGCAGTCACAGTGCGAACTATGCTGAACGCTTGGCCGGTGGGGTCAATTCGCGATATCGGTGGCGGGGTGTTTTCATCCGGCCTGTGGCGGCAAAAACTGGTCCGTATCGCCGGAAAGCAGTTGTCACTGGATGATATCGAACACGGTATCCTGCGGCCGATCTGGCGGGACGCCCGTATACATTACGTCGTAAATTGTGCCTCGCGCGGGTGTCCGGATCTTGGCGCATGGGCCTTTACCGGACGCGGGCTTGGGGCCGCGCTGGACGGTGCGGCGCGGGCCTATGTCAATCACCCACGCGGCGCGCGGGTCGAGGGTGGTCGGCTGATCGTTTCGTCGATCTATCATTGGTATAAAAGCGATTTTAGTGGCACCGATGCCGGGGTAATTACGCATCTCAAGGCGCATGCGGACCCGCAGCTTGGGACCGCGCTTCAGCAGGTCACCCGCATCGCTGATCATGGCTATGACTGGGCTGTAAACGCAGGGTAAAACGGCGATGCGGCTGTTTCAAACCGGCTGCATCAGCATCTCGGCGGCAACAACATGCCCGGTCAGCAGATCGCGCCGGTTCCGCTGTTCGGCCCGGATGCGCCGCTGCGCCGCAGGATGCGCCCGCGCCAGGACACCGGTGCGGACCAGCAGGGCAGCCATGGCAGCTTCGGCGGCCCGGGTCGCGCCATCCTGTGCTTTCAGCGCGATCCCCAGACCCTGTTTTGGCAGGATAGCCAAAAAGACCCCCTCGGCACCGGTTTTGACGACGGTGCCATCGCTGCTGGCCTCGATCAGCTCGGTACAGGCCCGACCTTCGCCAGCCACCAGAAACGGGTGCGCGGCCATGGCCTGAACCAACCGCTCTGCGGCATCGCTGCGGGTTGCGCCCAACTTGGATGGATTGGCCATCTTAGCCGCCGCTTTCGCCAGCCCGGCCAGCGTGCAGGCGAAATTGGGTGCAGAGCAGCCATCAATTCCGTAGCCTGGGCTGGTTTCCTCGGTCATATCTTCAAAGGCCGCGCGTACAGCCTTCTGAACCGGATGATCCGGGTCGATATAGTCCGCGCTGCCGCCCAGATGCCGGTTCAGGGTCAGAAATCCGGCGTGTTTGCCCGAGCAGTTATTGTGCAGCTGACAGGGGGCGTGATCTGACAAATGCAGAGTACGGGCTGCATCCCGGTCACGCGGCATCTGCGGGCCGCAGCGCAAATCTGCTTCTGCCAGACCAAGATCCGACAGCCAGGCCGCCACGCGGGAGGTATGTCCCTCTGCCCCGTTATGCGAGGCACAGGCCAGCGCCAGATGTTCGGCTGTCAGACCTGCCGCTGCGCCACTTTCAACCAGAGGCAACGCCTGGATCATTTTGCAGGAGGACCGGGGATAGATCAGGGTGTTCGGATTGCCCCATGCCTCGGTGATCGCGTCGGTGGTGGCGATGACTGCATGGCCAAAATGGCGGCTTTCGACCATATCGCCGCGCCATAGCTCTGCCAGAATCACTGCATCCTGCATCTTTATCCTCGCCATCCCAGCTGCCCTTTGCGGCCCCTCACCCCCTTATCGCTGTGTCACAGGGCTGAAAGAAAGCGAAAAATTCCGCCCGGAACGGTAAACTCCGCGTTTGGGGCTAGTATCCTGCCCTTGGGATTTGGTAGCGTCCCCAAAAAGCAGGCAATCGCCCATGTCTCGCCACATATATATGAAACGGCGGGGCAGCAGGCAGGTATCGGTAAGGGAAGAAGAGCTTATGAGACGCATTCTTGCAGCCATTGTCATCGCCGCAGCAGCGACGACGGCCCAGGCCCAATCGGATGAACGGGTTGCGGCCTACAAGGACTGGAGCGTTTTTAACCCCTCGAACCCCAAGGAGTGCTATATTGTTTCGCCGCCGGTAAATTCGGCAGCGCGGCGAGGTGGCGAGGCCGTTAGGGTTAACCGCGGCGAGATTCGACTGTTTGTGACCATCCGGCCCGGGCAAGGTGTGAACAAGGAGGTCAGCTATACCGGCGGCTATCCTTTCCGCGATGGCTCGACCGTGGATGTGAAAATTGGAAACGACAGCTTCACCATGAATGTCGGTTCCGGCAATAGTAAGGAATGGGCTTGGCCTCCGACCCCGGCAAAAGATGCAGAGTTGATTGCGGCCATGCAGGTTGGGGCGTCCGCCAAAATCACAGCGATTTCGGCGCGCGGGACCACAACGATTGACGACTTTTCGCTGCTGGGCTTCACTGCTGCCCTGAAAGAGGCCGAGAAGCTCTGTCAGTAAGGATAATCGATTATCGCAAAAAGGCGGCGGGCATGCTATGTCTGCCGCTTCTTCTTTTGATGCAGCGAAACGGAGCCTTGGTCCAATGACCGTCGCCACGCCTTTGAAACCAGACTTTACCACCGTGCCACGCACTGTGCCGGGTGGTCTGCCCAACCTGATCGGCATGGGGCGCACTGGAATGGCCGAGGCGTTGGCCGGGATCGGCGTGCCGGACAAGCAGTTGAAGATGCGGGTCGGGCAGCTATGGGCCTGGGTGTATCAGAAGGGTATCGCCGATTTCGATGCGATGACCAATCTGTCAAAGGAGTTCCGGGCGCAACTGGCGGCACATTTTGTTGTTGAGCGGCCAGAAATCGTGACCCGGCAAATATCGGAAGATGGCACCCGCAAGTACCTGCTGCGCATCGCGGGCGGGCATGAGGTTGAAACTGTCTATATCCCCGAAGAGGATCGCGGCACGTTGTGCATTTCCTCGCAGGTGGGGTGCACGCTGACCTGTTCCTTCTGTTATACCGGCACCCAGAAACTGGTCCGCAATCTGACAGCGGGCGAGATTGTCGGTCAGATCATGGTGGCCCGCGACGATCTGGAGGATTGGGGCCACAAGGATGCCGAAGCGCGGCGCAAAGTGTCCAATATCGTGCTGATGGGCATGGGCGAGCCGCTTTACAACACGGACAACGTGCGTGATGCGATGCAGATCGCCATGGATGGCGAAGGGATTGCCTTGTCGCGCCGTCGCATCACCTTGTCCACATCGGGCGTTGTGCCTGAGATCGCACGGGCGGGCGAAGAGATCGGCTGTATGCTGGCGATTTCCTTTCATGCCACGACTGATGACGTGCGCGACAGGCTGGTGCCGATTAATAAGAAGTGGAATATCGAGGCTTTGATTCAGGCTTGTCGGGACTATCCGCGACTGTCGAATTCCGAACGGATCACGTTTGAGTATGTGATGCTGAAGGATGTGAATGACAGTGATGCGGATGCGCGGCGTCTGGTGCAACTGATCAGCGGCATACCGGCCAAGATCAACCTGATCCCGTTCAACCCTTGGCCGGGCGCGATCTATGAGCGGTCTGACTGGGACCGTATTGAGGCCTTTGCCGAGATCGTGAACAAGGCGGGATATGCCTCGCCCGTCCGAACACCGCGGGGCGAGGATATCATGGCGGCCTGCGGACAGCTGAAATCGGCGACAGAGCGGGCGCGCAAATCGCGGGCCGAGATTGCCGCCGATCTGGCAGGCGGCTGACGATTGCACCTACTGTCAAAATGAAAAACCCCGGCAAAGCCGGGGTTTTGCGACATTCTGATTGGGCTTGGATCAGGCGGCTGTGCTCAAAAATCAGATTTCGTCCTGAATCCAGCTTTCCAGGCTACTTTTGGGCATGGCACCCGCCTTGTTGGACACAACCTTGCCGGCCTTGAACAGGAACAGTGCTGGAATGCCACGCACGCCCAGTTGCATGGGGCTGTTGGGGTTTTCGTCGATATTCATTTTGACGATTTTAACTTTGCCGGCCATCTCTTCCGAGATTTCTTCCAGAACCGGGCTGATCATTTTGCATGGACCGCACCATTCTGCCCAGAAATCCACCACGACGGGGATATCGGAATTGACGACTTCGGTTTCAAAGGTGGCGTCGGTGACGTCGACTGTGGCCATGTTGGTGGCTCCTGCTTGGGGGATACGAGATATTGATTGGCAAGGAAGGTAGGTTCGTGGTGGGGGCGGGTCAACCGCTCCAATGCGTTTCAAGCCAGGTGTTCACGATTTTCTGTTCGATCTCCATGAAACGAATCTCTGCAGTCCAGATCAGGCCGGTGCGAATAGACCGGTCGGGCCAGATATCCGACAGGGCCGCGTGATAGAGCGCCATCTGCCCGATCAGACCGTCAGGGATATCGTTCGGGTCCTGCGGCACAGTGCGGTTGGATTTGAAATCTATGGCCCAGATGTCGTCCGGTCCGACAATCAACCGGTCGATCTGACCGCGAAGCGGGCGGGGGCCGAGTTGGCTGACAAGGCCGCGCACGGGCACTTCGGTCATGGCATCTGCGTTGAAGACCCAGGAGAGATGCGGGGCGTCGAGCACGCGGGTTGCTTCGGCGCAAAGGTCCTGGCACGTCGCCTCTGGCATGTCAGGGAAAAGCGTCTCTGCCAGTGAGGGGCGGTCCTGTGCCGCGTGACCGGACAACGCCTCGAGCATCTTGTGAAGGTCGCGGCCCCGGGCAAGCGCAATATCCGTGTCATCGCCATTTGCACCGGGCAGGGCATGATGTGTGCCGCCGTCGCGTGATGGCGCAATGGCTTGTGGTGGGGCTTTGGGCGTCGGGGCCCGTTGTGTCAGCCACGTCGGGCTTTCTGGTGGGCGAGGTGGTTCGGGCCTTTTGTCATCGGTTGCCTCGGTCCAGTTGTGGCAAAGTGTCAGCCCGGTTTCTGTCGGCTGCGCGCCCAGCGTGTCCATTGCGGTTTCCACCGCCGCATACCAGCCTTTTTCCGGGCTGCCCTTTTCGCCACCACCCGCGACGATCAGCCAGTTTTCCGCACGGGTCAGGGCGACATACAGCAGCCGCCAGCGTTCCTCTAACTCCAGCTGGCGTCGTTTGCTATCGGCCGCACCCAGCGCTGCGGGCATCGCATCCTTTGGCATCCGCATCAGTGGCAGGTCGTCGACCAGCAGCAGGGGCGGCGCCTTGGCGTCGCGCTTTTGATGTGTCTCGGGCAGGATGACGATGGGGGCCTCCAGCCCCTTGGCACCATGCACTGTCATCACCCGAACCTGATCCTGCGCCTCGTCAAGCTGGCGCTTGATCTCGACATCTTCGCTATCCATCCATTGCAGGAACCCGGTCAATGTCGGGGTTTCGACCCGCTCGTAGGAAAGGGCGAGGTCCAGAAGCGCCTCGATCCCGTCCTCTGCCTCGGTGCCCAGACGCGCGGTGATGGCCTGCCAGCGGTCATGTGTGGTCAGCAGACGTTCCAGCAGGTCAAACGGCCGCAGGAAATCGGCCTGATTGCGCAGATCGCGCAGGATGGCGACGGGGCCTGCACGCGCAGTCGCATGAGACAAGGCGTGCCACAGGCTGCTTTCGCGGGGGTGGGCCAATGCGTAAAGCTCTGCTTCGCTGATCCCGAAGATGGGTGATCGCAAAGCGGCGGCCAGCGACAGGTTGTCGTCTTCGGTTGCCAGAAACCGCAGAACTGCCAGAAGGTCCCGCACGGCAAGCTCGCCGCCGACCTTCAACCGGTCGGCCCCCGCGACGGGCACATCAGCCTTTTTCAGCTCGCGGATGATGGCATGAAACAGCGCGCCGCGGCCCTGTACTAGGATCAGAAAATCGCCCGCGCTGATCCTTTTGTCGGTGCCGGGCAGGATCTGGCTGCGGTTAAGGATATCCGCGATATGGGCCGCAACTTGCCGCGCCAGCACTAGGGCGGGGTCATCGCGGGGCGGCTGGTCCACCGGCAGATGCCACGGGTCCGGCGCGGGCTTGTCCGGCTTTTCGATAAAGGACCACAGATCAACACGCCCGGGCTTGTCGGTATGAAACACCCGGTGGGCGATGTCGTCGCCCAGCCCATGCACCGGATTTTCGGCAAAGACCTGATCGACCAGTTGCAGGATCGGCCTTGCCGTACGGAAGGAATAGAGCAGATCGCATTGTTCCAGCCCGATGGTGGCGGCATCAAGGGCGGCGCTGTAGTGGCGGCGCTTGTCACCAAAGGCGGTCGGGTCAGCCCCCTGAAACGAGTATATCGACTGTTTTTCATCGCCAACGACGAACAGGGTCCGGGTCAGGTCGCGCGCGCCCTGACCTGTAAAGAACTCTGCTGCCAGCGCGTCGATCACCGCCCATTGGTCAAGGCTGGTGTCCTGGGCTTCATCCACCAGAATATGGTCGATGCCGCCATCCATGCGGTACTGCACCCAGGCGGTGGCCTCGGTTTCCGACAGCAGGCGTTTGGCCCGGTCGATCAGGTCATCAAAATCCAGTTTACCAAGCGCGGTTTTGCGCGCCGCGTAGCGGTCCAGAAACGCATGACCGAACCGGCCCAGAGCCTGGGCGGCCTGAAAGGCAGCTTCGGCGTGCTGGCGATTGACAGCGGCAAGAACCGCCTCGCCGAGATCTGCAAGCTGCGCCTCGGCCTCTGGCACGGTGTCTTTCACCGCCTTTGTGATCAGCGCCTTTCGGACGGTCATGTCATTGGTCAGGAAGGCTGCACGCAAGGGGACGAGGGCCGTTTCCGGATGTGCCAACGCAGCGCGAAGCGCGGCGCATGTTTTGGCATCGGTCGCTTTGCCCAACCGGTCCATTGCGTCCATCGCTTGGGACAGCAGATGGCCTGGTATCGGCGCCAGCGCATTCAGAACGAGGGTTTTCTCATCGCCCGGCCCGGTGGCCCCCAGCGCCTGCCGTAAGGCGGTGTCCTCCGGCTGCTTTGCAAAATGCGGGCGATATCGCAGGATCGCATCCAGCACCGGTGCGGGATCCTGTCCGGGCAGATATGGGACGAGTGCTGCAAAACCGCTGTTCGGGTCCAGCGCCAGTTCGTCCAGAATTGCGGCACGCAATTGTGCGGCCTGCCGATCCTCCATCACCTCGAACTGAGGCGCGACACCAGTTTCCAGCGGAAAGCGGCGCAGCATCTGTTCGCAGAAGGAATGGATGGTCTGAATTTTCAGCCCGCCGGGGGTTTCCAATGCGCGGGCGAACAGGGTGCGGGCGTGGTTCAGCTGCGCGTCCTCGATGGCTTCTCCGGCTTCGCCCAACTGGTGCAATTCGCGGCGCAGGTCATCTTTGGGCATCATCGCCCATTCGCCCAACCGTTTGAACAGGCGGGTCTGCATTTCAGCCGCTGCGGCCTTGGTGTAGGTCAGGCAGAGGATGCGGGCGGGCTGGGTGCCGTTTAGCAGCAGACGCGCCACCCGGTCGGTCAGAACTCGCGTTTTGCCAGACCCGGCATTGGCCGAGACCCAGCTGGAATTGCCCGGCGTTGCCGCATGGATCTGACTGGCTGAGGCAGGGTGCTTGGGGTCGATCATGTCACCCCCTGCGGATCAAATGGCGCGCCATCTTCCCATTCGCCCAGACGGGACAGATGGTCATAGTCGCTTTCATAGCTGAGCGTTTCGGGCCGCAAACGGGCCGCAAAAGGTTGGTCCGGCTGCTGATAGGCGGTGATCAGCGCGCTGAGGCGTTCATAGGTTTGCGACAAGAATCCGTCCATATCGTCAACCTCCGGTGCCTCGGCGATCACGCGATCAAGGTGAAGGGCGCGACCACGGCCTGACATGCCGATCAGTTCCGCAGCGGCGGGGGCGGCTGCGGGGATGTCCGGGAACCCGCCGAAATGGGCGATCAGGCATTCCAGTGGCAATTGCTGAGCGAAATGCAGGATCTGGGCGGGGCTGTCCGGTGTGCCTTTGTAATCATAGATCACGGGGCATCCGTCCGGGGTCACGTCGATCCGGTCCGCCGTTGCTGTCAGTCGGAACGGCAGTGGCAGGTCCGGCAGATCTATGCCGCCCTTGACCTCTTGGGCGCGCGGGGTGGCGATTTGGCGGCGCTGCGCTTCTGTGTCCAGAAACCAATCGCGAAAGGCGCGAAGCCGCGCCAGCCAAAGGGTGCGATCTGCGGGCCAGGGGGCGTCTTGCGTCAGGACCTCTTGGGCGACCTTGTCGAACAGGGCGGCGGCATCAGCGGGCAGGCCAGTGGCGGTGGCCGCGATGAAGCGTTCCAGCACCTTGTGACTGATCGTGCCGCGTTCGCGCATATCGGGACTGCGGCCCAGTGGATCAAGCGGGCGGAGCCGCAGGACATACTGGGCGTAGATAGCGTAAGGGTCACGGATCAGCGTTTCGATCCGGGTGGCCGACAGACGCGGCGGACGAGCGGTAACCGGCGGGCAGGGCGCTGGGCGCGGCGCGGGCGGTGCTTGGCAGGTCGGCGTATCAAGCCGCCTGGCCAGGACCGTCATCGTGGCCCCGCGCTGGCGCATCGCATCCAGTGCCTGCTGGCCGGGTTCCCCCAATCCGGCGATCAGGTTGGTCAGACGGAGCAGCCAGCGGGTGGGCACGGTGGGCGCATCTGCGTCACGAATGGCGCGGGTCAGGACCACCTCTGATGCGCCCATCGCCTGTTGCACATCATGCGCGGACAGGCCGATGCGGCGCTCTGGCAGATGCAGGCCAAGGGTGGCGCGCATCTCGCGGTTTAGCCAGGGGTCAGGGCGGGCGATATGTGGCCAGATGCCTTCGTTCAGACCGCCAAGGATCACCAGCTCAGCATTCTGGGTGCGCGCCTCCAGCGGGCCCCAGATGGCGATGTCGGGATGCGTGGCAAAGGCCTCTTCCTCGACATTTTGTTCGGACAGCAGGGCGGTGATCAGGGCGCGGTATTCGGCAAGATCAAGCAGCCCGCCCGAGGGGGCGGCCTCCGCTAGGGCTTCGGTCAGGCTTAGCGCCGCCTCGCCAGCCCTTTGCGCCCAAAGCTCGGCCGGGGTTCCATCGGGACCGGCCACCAAAGCCTCTGCCGCGGCGATATGGCGGGATAGGTGATCCGATAGTGGGACGGCTTGTGCTGCTTCAGCCAGCGGGGCAATTGTGTGATGTAGCCAGGCGGCCCAGTCGCCATGATCATGCTCTTTCGCCCAGGCGGTGACGACCGGCCAGTCCGCAACAGGCGCACCGCCCCGCAGAACGGAGAGTTCAAGCGCCCGGGTCGCGGTCATATGCGGCCCGCGCATCGGGGCGGCGGTCAGCGGGTGTTTCAGCAGCGCCAGCAGTGCCGCCGGGGCTGGCGGATGGCCGATCAGGTCCAGCACCAGACGCAAATAAACACCGGGCGGCGTCAGTGACAGGGGCCGCCCCGCACTGTCATCGGGCGTGATCCCCCAACGGCCCAGCGCTGCTGTGACCCGGCGCGCCAGCACACGGTCTGGCGTGACCAAGGCAGCCCGCTGCCCATCCTCGGCCGCTTGCCGCAGACGTGTGGCGATGGCCTGCGCCTCGGCCCGTGCGCCGGGGGCTTCGAGCAGGCTGAGGTTGGCGGTCGCGGCGGTCAGTGTCGGGGTATGCGCCGCGCCTTCCTGCAACCACTGATCCGTCACAGGCGCAGGGCGCAGCGCCAGCGAGATCACCGCATTGCGCCCCGGTGCGGGGGCAGCGGCGCTGTCCCACAAGGGGATACTTGCCGGGTCAACGCCGATCGTTTCCGCCAGCACGGCAAACCCGTATTGCGGATGATCGGGTTGCGGCTGCGGGTCGGTCAGCCGGGCCCAGGTTTTTGCGGGCAGGTCGGTATCAAACCCCGGCAGAACCACCGCACCCTTTGGCAATCGGGCTGCTGCGGCCATAAAGTCCGCCGTTGCGCCGCGTGACCCGGTGGACCCGGCCACGATGACCGGGTGATCCGGCGGGGCTGCCTGCCACGCGGCGACCTGATCCAGCATCGCCCGGCGCAACCCGGCCTCACCTCCCCCCGCATCCGGGGCGTCGAGAACCGGCGCGATCAGTTGCAAGAAGCGCAGGCTCCGCTGCCAGTGGCCGGACAGATCGCCCGGACCGATACGATCCAGCGCGGCCCATGACAGCCCCTCTTCCTGCATCTCGCCACTAAGGCGGAGCAATCCGTCCGCCAGATCGAAAGCGGCGGTGCGGGCTGCCAGATCAGGTTCGCGGTCGATCAGGGCGCGGACCAATCGGGCCAGATCCAGCCTTTGGGCCAGGGTGTTGCCCCCGGCTGGCAGCAGATCGGCAAAGACCCGGATGCGCGGCAAAAGGGCGACGGGGCCGGTTTCGAACAATGCCTCGATGCGGCGGCGGGTGCGCTCGGTGTTGACATAGATCTCGGCCCGGGCCCAATCCTCGGGCGCGGCACCGGTCATCCGCGCCCGTAAGCCATCCATAAACCGCGCACCGAAATCCACCCCCGGCGGCAAGGCAAAGACATGCGGGCCCGGGCCGTCCTGTTTCATTTGACCAAGGCCTCGGCCAGCGGGATGGAGGATGGCTGACCCACATCGCACCAATTGCCGTCAAACGGGGCCAGAAACAGCCGCCCAGTGGCGATCAGCTGATCCCAGATAACGTTAAGCGAGAACACCTCAGCGTCATGCGCGACGGCAATGCCAGGCCGGATGATCTGCATGCTGGCATAGACATAAGGTGCATGATCGGCTTGTCCGCGCCGGGTCGGGCGACCGGCATCATCCATAAAAAAGTCACCCGCTTTCAGGTGACCGATGGCGCGGGAGGTTTCGACCACCAAAAGCAGCGCGTCCATCCGCTCGGGATCCCAGGTGCGGGCCAGTGTTTGCACCGGGTTGCCGCCGGTCCAGACCACATCGGCATTGGCGGTCAGGATCGGGTCGGGTCCAACCAGATCAGCCGCATGACGCAGCCCGCCGCCGGTTTCGCGCAGCAGATCGCGCTCGTCAGACAGGGTGATCGCCGGTGCTGTGACCGTGCTGAGATGTGTTTCGATCTGGTCCGCAAGGTGATGCACATTGACAACCGCGCGCGACACACCCGCCTGCGTCAGATGGCCCAGCGTGTGGTCCAGCAGCGTTTCGTTGCCAATGCGGACCAGTGCCTTCGGCGTGGTTCTTGTAATCTCGCCCATGCGGGTGCCAAGCCCTGCGGCAAAGATCATGGCTGTGTCGGGAACATTCATGCCTGGCCTGCCAATTTTGCGCGAAGGTCGGTATCGGGCGGCGGCACGTGGCGCGTGACCCAGTCTTTCAATCCGGCCAGCGCCGGGTGTTGCAGATTGCCCTGCAAATGACCCCAGACCCTTGGCATATGGTCAATATAGATCGGTTTCCCATCGCGCTTAGACAGCCGCGCGAATAAGCCAAGGATTTTAAGGTTCCGCTGCGCGCCCAGAATGGCATAGGCGCGGCGAAAGCTGGTGTCCTCCGCCCCGCTTGTGGCGATATAGCGCGCCAGCATCTCTGCTTGCAGGGCAGGCGTGGTGTCGCGCCGGGCATCTTCCAGCAGCGAGACCAGATCATAAGCTGGATGACCCGCCAGCGCGTCCTGATAATCCAGCAGGCCGACACGGGCCAGAGCGTCACGTTCTGGCAGCCACAGCAGGTTTTCCGCATGATAGTCGCGCAGCACGCAGACCGGCTGATCCGGCAGCAGATCGCTGCATAGCATGGTCATCAGCTGGTCATATTCCGCCTGTGTGTCCGAGCAAACGGGGATGTCTGCGCCCGGCAGATACCACTCGGTCACCAGCCGGGCCTCTCGCAGGCAGGTGGCGATGTCATAGGGGGGCAGGCCGGTTGCGGCGTCGGGCGCTCGGTGCAGGGCGGCCAGCAGATCAACGGCAGTGCCATAAAGCACGGCTTCGGGCGCGCCGCTTTGGACCGCCTGGACATAAAGATCGTCGCCAAGGTCTTCGAGGATCAGAAATCCAGCGTTGGTGTCCGCGGCAAGAATGTCAGGCGCACTCAACCCCATCCGCCGCAGCCGTCCGGTGATGTCAATGAACGGGCGCACATCCTCGCCCTTTTCCGGGGGTGCGTCCATGATCACCACCGACTGGCCTGTTGGCCCAATGCCGCGCAGGTAGCGACGGTTTGAGGCATCGCCCGCCAGCAGCGCCGGATCAGGGCCGGTCCAGCCGCTTTGCGTCAGAAAACGACGGAGAAGGGCATCTCGGCTCACTCGGGCACCTTTGTTTGTGAGGCCGCAGCGATGAGGTGGGTCAGACCGGCCGTTGCGGTCAGGGTCACCGCGCGGCGGTCGGCGGTATCGGTGTGCGGGGACAGGCTCAGCGACAGGTGCTGCGACGGCAAGGCCGTGCCCAGACGTTCGGGCCATTCGATCAGACAGACCGCATTGGTGAAGGCTTCATCCAGCCCCAGTTCGTCCACCTCAGTGCCTTGCGGGTCCAGACGGTAAAGGTCCACATGCCAAAGGGTTTGATCCCCACGTTCATAAGTTTGCACCAGCGTATAGCTGGGCGAGGGCACTTCGGCCCCGCTATCCCCCAGCCAGGCGCGGATCAACGCCCGGGCAAAGACCGATTTGCCAGCCCCAACCGGGCCGGACAAAAGCAGCGTATCGCCGGGCCTAAGATGCGAGGCCAGTTGGTCAGCCAGACGATGCACCCCGGCTTCGGTCATATCGGCAAAGTGAATACGGCTCATGCCCGCCTGTCAGTCTGTTTGCGGTCCGGACTGTGCCGGGCCAGCGCGGCGGTGGCAAGGGCTGTGATTAGGAAACACTGCGCATCGGGCTGCTGGTGCTTGCAACTTGCGTGCTGGCCCCTTGCGGTTGTTCAGCCGCGCGGTTTTCGTGGTCGTGGAACATCAGCATTGCCGCGCCCCCGCTGAGCAGTTGAAAACGGCCATAGCGTTTCGCCCCGTTTTTCAGCGTGATTTTGGCCGTCCAGCTTTCTTCGCGGTTGGTTGCTGATTGGACGAAGCGTTGCAGGCGGATCCAGACATCATCGCACCGGGCCTGCTTGCGGAAGGTGCTGAGCAGTTGGTTCAGGGTCAGGGCGTCCAGCCCCGAGGACTCCTCAACCTGCCACATCTGCTCAAACGCAGCATTGGCCAAGATCATTGTGCCAGAGGTATCAATCACCGCCACCGCATCACCCAAGGCATCCAGCGCCCCTTGTCCCAGTTCGATCTCTTGACGGTAACGGCGCTCCAGGGTCAGGGCGCTGGTGATATCCTCGAACAGAAAGGCCAGCGCCCCATCGGGATGGGGGCGCCCTGTGATGCGCAGAACCTGGCCCGAGGGCAGGCTCCAATCCTCCTGAAACACGCCGCCTTCCAGACTGTCATCCAGTTCGGTCAGCCGGGCGCGCCACTGGGCGAAATCGCGCACTTCGGGCAGCATCCGGGTCTGGCGCAGGGCCTCAAGGAATTCGCGCAGGCTGGGCCGGGCGATCAGGGCGGCAGGATCAAGCTTGAACATGTCGCTGATGGCTGGATTGAACAGCGACAACCGACGCTCGCTGTCAAACACAGTCAGCCCAACTTTCAGATGCGCGAAGGTGTCGGTCAGCGAGGTCATGAAGCGCGACAGATTATTTTCCGCCCGCATCTGCTCATCCGCCGGATAGGCGGTGACCAACGTGGTATCGCCGCTGGTGCGGTGAACGATGCGCAGCCAATGGGTTTCACCGCCCGGCAGATCTACCTCAACCGGTTCGCTGGCCGGGGACTTCATAAGTGTAACAAGCTCCTGCGGCGCACGAACCTGATCGCAAAGCGCCCGGAACCGCCGGTTGGCCCAGACTTCCCGACCCTTGCTGTCCAGCTCCATCATTGCCAGCGGCACGCTGGCCAACCGGCGACGCAGCCGGTCGCGCTCTTGCATCAGAACCTCAAGCTGGGACTGAATATCGTAAAGCGCCTCGGAAATGGGCGAGGAGGCATGCACCGTAACTTCGGCCAGAATGCCATCGGGCTGTCCGGTGACGTGAACCAGATCGCCATCAGCGGCTTGCGCCACCTCGTCAAACCGGGTGCCGGTTTCGATCAACAATTGCAGGGAATGGCAAAGATGTTCTTCCTGCGGATTAAAAAGTGTCAAAACCTCATCCAGTGCGGCACCGCGCGGCAGCTTTGCCCCGAAAGGGCCCGTGCTTTCGCGCAGAAAGTCACCGTCAAAGATCAACTGACCCAACGGATCGCGTGCGTCCAGTCTGGGCTGCGCGGGGGTCTTGGTATAGGCCAGATAGGCCCCGATGATGGCGATCACCAGTGCCATCGCGGCCAGAACGGTGGGTAGGGAGAAAATTTCTGTCAAACCGGGTATATCCGCCAAGTTGCAAGCTGTCCTGAGCTGAAGAGACGCAGGTTCCACCAGCCTCGGGTCAGGATATTAACCACAGGTTAACGAAGGCTAGGAATTTATCAACTTTGAGTTGTTACCCAATGGACCACGCGATGTGCCGCGCGGAACTTCCAACACGCGCCGCTCCCATGCGATTTCGACAATTGCACCGGGGGGCGTTGCTGTCTCAGGCTCCGTGTCGTGCGACAAAGGGGTCAGCAGGCCGTTGGTGAAGGTCAGGCGCGCGCCGGTGCGTTCCAGCAGAGTTTTGGCAATGAACAGGCCTAGCCCCATACCCTCGTAGCCCGGGCGCGTTTTCTGTCGGCGGCGCACGAACGGATCGCCGATCCGGCCCAGCAGATCGGTTGGATAGCCCTTTCCATCATCGCCAACCCGCACCACCAGTTGCCCCTCCGTCCAGTCCAGATCAATCCAGACGGTGGTAATGGCAAAATCGACGGCATTCTGCACCAGATTGCGCAGACCGTGGATGATCTCAGAGCGGCGCGGCACGTCCGGTTCATGGGTTGCGTCATGCCCCAATATGCTGCCCTGAACACGGATAATCACCTCTTTGCCGCGATCAAGATGCGGTTCGGCGGCCTCGCGCATCACCGCCGAAAACGGTGCAGTCAGCACATGCCGATCCTGTTTGCCGCTGGCCCCCATCTCGGCCAGAATCAGACGGCACCGGTCGGCTTGTTCGCGGATCAGGTCGGCATCGGCCTTCAGATCTGGTTGATCGGCCAGTTCCTCTGACAACTCGCCCGAGGCCAGCTTGATCGTGGCCAGCGGCGTGCCCAGTTCGTGGGCCGCCGCCGCAACCACCCCCCCCAACGTGGTCAGACGCCGCTCACGTTCCAGCGCCAGTTGGGTAGCGGTCAGCGCTTCGGACATGGAATGCGCCTCGATACTGACGCGGCGGGCATAGACCGAGATGAAGACGATGGAGGTACCAAGCGCGGCCCACATGCCCCAGACCAATTCAGGCGCAACCAGAAGCTGTTGGCCGGAACTGTCATGCAGCGGCACATGAAAGCGCATCAGCAAGGTGATGACCGCCAGCGTGAACATGCCAAGGATCACCGTCGCGTCCAGGGTCAGAACCGTTGCGGCGATGATGGTCTGGGCAAGGATCATCACCGCAAACGGGTTTGTCAGACCGCCCGAAAGGTAAAGCAAGGCTGCCAGTTGCGCTAAATCGCCCAGCAGGGTCAGGGCCGCTTCGCGTTGAGACAGGCGCTTGGTTTCCGGATAAATCAGCGTCGCCGCAATGTTGTAAAGCGCGGACAACCCGATCAACAGGGCGCAGAGGTGCAGATTAAGTTCAATATCCAGCGCCAGGGGCGCGACGATCAAAGCCGCAGACTGCCCAGCCACCGCCATCCAGCGCAGATTGATCAGGGTCCGTACCCGCACCCAGTCGCTGCGGGCGCGGACGGACAGAAGATCGTGTTCGGCCATATTCATTGTGGTAGTGTTATCACCGGGCGGAATGCGCTCCAAGCTCTCTCGTAGACGTGACATTCTGCACGTTGCATTTGGCCGTGGTCCCTGCGCAAATTACGGCCATGACCAAAGCTTACGCGATCATTGCTGCAGTTGTTATGGCAGGTGTCCTAGGGATCACCGCGTCTTTTGCCTGGTTTGGCTTCTGGCGCCCAAACTGCAGTGTAGCGTCCTCAGGGGCGGATATTGGCGGTCCCTTCAGCCTGACGCGCCATGATGGTGTCGCGGTGACCGACAAGGATGTGATCGACGGCCTGACCTTGATCTATTTCGGTTATACCTATTGCCCGGATGTGTGCCCCGTAGACACCGCCCGCAATGTCGAAGCGATAGAACTGGCCGCTGAGCAGGGCGTGACCGTCAAGCCAGTGATGATCACCATCGATCCGGCCCGGGATACCGCAGAAGTGATGGCGGATTACGCGTCCTGGCTTCACCCCACCATGGTCGGCCTGACCGGAACCGATGAGCAGATCGCAGACGCTGTCAAAGCGTATCGTGCCTATCGCCAAAAGACCGGAGAGGGCGACGATTACCTCATGGCCCACACCAATTTCAGCTATCTGATGCACCCGGACAAAGGTCTGCTGACCTTCTTCAAAGGCGATGAAACGCCTCAAAAAATCTCCGATTCGGCCGCCTGCTTTGCAAAGCGGGACTGACATGGGGGCCTGCCTGATCCTGTAGGCCGTCATTCGACACAACGCCGCACTTTCGGGTTTGGTCGAATCGGACCGGCCCCGAAATCTGCCTCGGCCAGCGGATTGATCTGATCACAGAACCATATCCCTTCTGAAACCGACTGACATGAAACTGAGCGATTTATCGCCAATCTGTGACGAAACCCAGCGTGCATTGCCCGCACGCAAGAGATATAGTGAAAAACATGGAACGCAGAACTTTCATCACCGGTCTTGTCGCTCTGCCCGCGTTGTCGGGCCCGGCGCTGGCACAAAATCAGCAACTTCTGGGGCTGATCTCAAAATACCTCAATCAACTGGTCTCGATCCACGGGCGATTCACGCAGGTGAATGGCAATGGATCGCGGACGGGCGGCAAATACTGGCTGCACCGGCCGGGCCTGCTGCGGTTTGAATATGCCAATAAAGCGTTGGTGCTGGCCGATGGCGTGAATATCGGCATTCTGGACCCAAAATCGAACAAGGGCGCGCAGAAATACCCCATCGGCACCACGCCGCTGCGCTTCCTTCTGCGCCGCAATATCGACCTGACGCAGGACCGTCTGGTGTCTGCCGTGCGCAGCAAGGGCAATACGACCGAGATCGACCTGCGCGACCCGAAAAAGCCCCGCGATGGCTATATGACGCTCTACTTCCAGAACAACCCGGCACGCCTGTTGCGCTGGAAAACCACGGAAAAGAACGGACAGCGTACCACCGTCGTGCTGGATACGCTGGATCGGGTGAAGCCTCCGGCGCGCGGGCTGTTCAGTATCGAGGCCGCCGAACGCAAGATGTTCCGCAACTGAGCCTGGGATTTTGCCGCAAAACGGCGGCACTGCAGAGTGATCTCTGCCGTGCCGTGCTGACGATGGCCTTAGGCGGGCTTAAGCCCGCTGCACGCGATCCATGATCCCCAAAAGCTGTTCGGCAATTCCCGGTTCGGACAAGGCATGCCCGGCCTGCGTCACCATCAGCAATTCCGATCCCGGCCAAGCCTCATGCAGCCGGTAAGAGGTTTCGGGTGGGCAGATCATGTCATAGCGACCCTGCACGATATGCCCGGGGATATGGGCGATCCTGGGCATGTCCCGAAAGATCTGACCGTCTTCCTCAAGGAAGCCACCATTGGCAAAATAGTGGTTCTCGATCCGGGCAAAGGCACGCGCATAGCTGCCGGTCGCCCCACCACGATAGCCGTTCGACGCCAGAACGGCCAGTGCCCCCTCCCAGCCTGACCAGGCCCGCGCAAACTCGGTTTGCTCTTCGATATCGTCGCTGAACAGACGTTTGTGATAGGCTGCAATAAGATCACGACGCTCCGCCTCGGGCACCATTTCGGAGAACCGGCGCCATTGCTCAGGCCAGAACCTGCCGGCACCCCCGCCATAGAACCAGTCCAGCTCTTTCCGGGTCATGGCAAAAACACCGCGCAGGACCAGACGCTCGACCCTGTCAGGATGGGCCTGAGCGTAAATTAGCGCCAGCGTCGCCCCCCAGGAACCGCCAAAGACGATCCACTTATCAATACCCAGATGCTCACGAATGCGCTCAATGTCAGCGACCAGATCCCAGGTTGTGTTATTCGTGACACTTGCATTCGGGGTCGATCGTCCGCAGCCGCGCTGGTCGAACAGCACCGCGCGGTAATGCGCGGGATCAAAGAACCGCCGCATCCCGGGCGAGCAACCGCCCCCCGGGCCGCCATGCAGGACCACAACCGGATGCCCGTTGCGCAGCCCGCATTCCTCGACATACACCCGGTGACCCCCGGGCATGTCCAGCATCTCGCTGCGAAACGGCTCACGCGGGGGGTAAAGCCCGCGCTGCGGCGAATTGGCATTTGGTTCTGCGTGTTCCGGCATGAAAAGCGCGCTATATCTGGTTTATGCACAAGATACAGGCTTAGGGACGAAGCGCAATGACAGCAAACACAGTTGATAGCGAAGAAGTCGCCAAGTTCGAAGCGATGGCCGCCGAATGGTGGAATCCAAACGGTAAGTTCAAGCCGCTGCACATGCTGAACCCGACGCGACTGGATTACATCATTTCGCAGATCAGCGCAGAATTTGACCGCGATCCGGCGGCTGAGGAGCCCTTTGCCGGATTGCGTATTCTGGATATCGGCTGCGGCGGCGGTCTGCTGTGCGAACCCATGGCCCGCCTTGGGGCCGAAGTGGTGGGTGCCGACCCGGCAGAGCGTAACATCCCCGTTGCCCGCCTGCATGCCGAACAGTCCGGCCTGACCATCGATTATCGCCAGACCACGGCCGAGGCACTGGCCGCCGCGTCAGAGCAGTTCGACATCGTCCTGAATATGGAGGTGATCGAACATGTCGCCGACCCGCCCGCCTATCTGGCCGCCTGCCATAGCCTGCTGAAACCCGGTGGGCTGATGATCTGCTCAACCCTGAACCGCAATACCAAAAGCTATCTGATGGCGATCATCGGGGCAGAGCATGTGATGCGCTGGCTGCCCAAAGGAACGCATGACTGGCAGAAATTTATCACCCCGGATGAACTGTTTACACTGCTCGAAGGCGCAGGGTTGGAGCCAGTGGACCGCAAGGGCTTTGTCTTCAACCCACTGGGCTGGTCCTGGCGCATCTCTGACCGGGACCTCAGCGTGAACTACGTAACCGCCAGCCTGCGCCCCGCTGGCTGAAACACTGCGACCTTGCCCCGTAGGGTGGGTGAAACCCACCATAGGCTATCCTTTGCGCAAGGCCTGCCGCAAGACCCGCAAAAAGGGCAAGGCGGTGCGGATGGTATCAGGGCCAAGCTGGCTGACGATGGCGCGGAAATGCGGGGCGAGGGACTGGATCGCCTCATCCTGAATGCGCCGCCCGGCAGGGCTGATCGTGACCAGCTTGCGCCGCGCATCGTCCCAGTCCGGTGTGATGTGGACATACCCCGCACGTTCCAGTTTCCCCAGCGTGTTGGTGATGGCGGCCTTAGTGACATTGAACCGGCGGCTCAGTTGCACCGGCGTTTCAGGCGCTTGGGCATGCGCCAGAACATCCAGCACGGAAAACTGCGACAGTTCCAGATCCCTCGGCAGGGCCCGTTTCAGCCAGGCCCGGCTCAACTGATCCAGCGCTGTCACCTCGGCGAACAGGGTCAGGGCAAGCTGCTCTTCATTACCGGGTGCGTCTGGCCGGGTCATACTGGCGTCACAGCCCCAGCAGCGGGTCCAGCTTCCCGGCCCGGTCAAGCGCATTCATGTCGTCAAACCCGCCGATATGCTGATCACCGATAAAAATCTGCGGCACGGTGCGCCCGCCATTGGCGCGCTGGATCATCTCTTCCCGGCGTTCAGGCGACTGCATGACATTGATCTCGGAATAGCTGACGCCCTTCTGGGTCAGCAGGCGCTTAGCCGCAGCACAATAGCCGCAAATCGGAGTGGTATAGAGTTCAACGGTTTTCATGATAATGCCATCCAGCGGGTGTCAGACCCTTCATATAGAATAAAACCCCTCCCGCGCAACGCGCGCTGCGACCAGCACATTCACAGTTTCGGCACCCGCGGCGCGCAAGGTTTCGGCGCAGGCTGACAGGGTCGCGCCCGAGGTCATCACGTCATCAATCAACAGCACCGTGCGTCCGGCAATCGCGGGGATATGGCGCGGCCTGACGGCAAAAGCCCCGGTCTGGGTTTGAAACCGGGCCTCTCGGCTCATGCCTTCCTGCGCTTGCGTCCGGCGCTGTCGGATCAGAAGGTCCGGGATCAGGCGGGCATTGCCGCGCAAGGCGCGCTGCCGGGCCAGTTCGGCGGACTGGTTGAAGCGGCGCCTGGCCAGCCGTGTCCAGTGCAGCGGAACCGGGGCAATCACCTCGGCCCCGGCGATCACGTCGCTCCCTGCGCTGGCCATCCAGGCGGCCAGTGGCCGTACCAGATCAAGCCGGTCACCATGCTTCAGCGCCAGAACGATCCGTCGCCCTGTTCCCTCATAAAGCAGCGCGGCGCGCCCGCGATCCCAGGCCGGGGGATGCTGCAGACAGCCGTCACAGATCACTGTCTGCCCGGATGCCGCAACCTGAACCGGCGCACCGCAGCAATCGCAGATTGTCCCAGAAACAAAACGCGCCTCGGACCAGCAGGCCGGGCACAGACCATGCGGCGTATCCGTGGTGTGCTGGCACCCCGCGCATTGCGGCGGATAAAGCGCGCTTAGCAGTTGGCCCAATCCGGCACGCATTGCGAAACCCTTCCGATCATTCTAGACCATTGCGCGAAAAAGGACACGCATGACCCAGCCGCCCGATTTGTTTGACCGCAAGGCCTTGCATCTGCATCGCATCCGCGCTGCCAAAGCGCCGGTGACCGTGCTGCAGGATGAGGCCGTGCAGGAGGTCTCAGAAAGGCTCAGTGAGGTTAACAGGCAGTTTACATCGCCGGTGATCATCGGGCCGACCGCGCAGATTTGGGCAGAACACCTGCAATTCGATACCTGCCTGTGTCTGGCCGATGATGATGTTCTGGACCTGAAGGCCGGGGCGCATGATCTGGCGATCCACGCTCTGTCCTTGCATCACATGAATGATCCTGTTGGTCAGCTGATCCAGTTGCGTCGGGCGATGCGCCCCGATGGGCTGATGCTGGCCCTTTTGTTCGGCGGCGGCACATTACAGGAGTTGCGCAGCGCCCTGGCGGAGGCCGAGGTTGCACTGCATGGCGGCCTTAGTCCGCGGGTCACGCCAATGGGCGATTTGCGCGATCTTGGGGCTTTGCTGCAACGGGCAGGCTTTGCCCTGCCGGTGGCGGATACGGTGCCTTTGCGACTGGCCTATCCCGATCTTGCCACACTGGTGCGTGATCTTCGGGGCATGGGCGAAACCAATTGCCAAGCCGCACGTCTGCGGTCCGGGGCAGATCGCAACCTGTTTGCCATGGCCGAGGATATCTACCGCCGAAATTTCGCGGATGCCGAGGGCCGCTTGCTGGCGACCTTTGAGCTTGTGGTCCTGACCGGCTGGGCCCCGGCATCGGATCAGCCGCAGCCACTGCGCCCCGGCTCTGCCACGGCGCGGCTTGCAGATGTGCTGGGCGCGACCGAGCACCGCATGCGTGACGATTGACCTTGCCGGTCACACCCCTAATCTCCCAGCAAAGCCAGAGGAGCCAGCCATGACCACGCCGACCCCAACCCAGATGGTACAGCCGGGCCACGGCCGCCTGACACATGCCGGCTCCGATCACCCCGCGGTGCCGCCGGTGAAAACCGGGTTGCTGTTGGCCAATCTCGGCACGCCGGATGCGACAGATTACTGGTCGATGCGGCGCTACCTGAACGAGTTTCTGTCCGACCAGCGCGTCATCGACTATCCGCGCTGGAAATGGCAGCCGCTTTTGCAGCTGATCATTCTGACCAAACGGCCGTTTTCCTCGGGCGAGGCCTATCGCGGGATCTGGAACAATGAACTGGACGAAAGTCCGCTGTTGACCACAACACGCGCGCAGACAGAAGCGATGCGGGAAAAGATGCATGCGCTTTACGGCGATCAGGTCGTGGTCGATTTCTGTATGCGGTACGGAAATCCCTCAACCGAAAGCGTGATCCGCAAGATGAAGGATCAAGGGTGTGAGCGGATCGTGTTTTTCCCGCTCTATCCGCAATATGCAGCCGCGACCACCGCCACGGCAAATGATCAGGCGTTCCGGGCGCTGATGAAGATGAACTGGCAGCCAGCGATTCGCACCGTCCCCGCTTATTTCGAACATCCGCTCTATATTGATGCTTTGGCCAAGAGCGTCGAGACAGCCTATGAAGGTCTGGACACACGCCCTGATATTCTGGTGACCTCCTACCATGGTGTGCCAGAGCGCTATCTTATGGAAGGCGATCCCTATCACTGCCAGTGTCAAAAAACCACGCGCCTGCTGCGCGAACGGCTTGGCTGGGACGCAGAGGATATTCGCGTCACCTTCCAGTCGCGTTTCGGGCCAGAGGAATGGCTGAAGCCCTACACGGTGGACGAGGTCGCGCGTCTGGCAGAGGCTGGCAAGAAGAACATCGCCATCATGGCACCTGCGTTCTCTTCCGATTGTGTTGAGACGCTGGAAGAGATTCAGGAAGAGATCAAAGAAAGCTTTGATAAGGCCGGGGGCGAGACCTTTACTTACATACCTTGCCTGAACGACGATGCCTTACATATTGACGCGCTTACCGCGATTGCCCGGCAGGAGTTGTCGGGATGGGTCGAGCCGACGGGCGGCTGATCAGGCAGTTGCAACCTTCAGATCGTTATCCTTTGGCAGATCCCGGCTGACCGGCTGGCCGACATAGTAGGATTGCCCAACACGTACCATCACGCGTCCGTCCGCATATTTGCGAACGAATTCGCCCTGAATTGAGATATGGCTGGCCGTCTGGATGGTCCGCAACATGATCTATACTCCCATAGCGCTGCCTTTTGGTGGCGGCTGCAACCCTAAGTGTAAGGCCGCCGGATCAGAATGCAATCAATCTGTTAAGAAAACGTATCGTTTTTGTTCCAGCGCTGCACTAGAGCACCGTCCATTTAATCTGCAACATACCCGGCAGCCTTGAAGAGATTTCGGCACTCGTCTGGTGGGAAGAGGTCGCATGTTTGTGCAACGGATTTGAAAAGCGCTTCGAAGGTGCGGGCCTTGAGCCTTCGGAGGTGTGCCTTGAGTTTCGAGTATGCCATTTCGATTGGGTTGAGGTCGGGCGAGTACGGCGGCAGAAAGAGCAGCCAGTTGCCTTGTGATTTCAGAACCTCTTGCGCATGGGCCGATTTGTGAGAAGACAGGTTGTCGGCAATCACCACATCGCCTGGCTGTAGTGTCGGTGCCAACTGTGTCTCTATGTAGAGGTCGAACGCGGCACGGTTCATCGGGCCATCCAGCACCCAGGGCGCGCTGAGTTCGTCGATCCGCAGGCCTGCGATGAAGGTTTGCGTGCGCCAATGGCCAAAGGGCGCGTCTGCTTC